>NZ_JBFAMR010000069.1:0-44194 GCF_040656595.1 Actinoplanes sp. NPDC049802 | reverse complement strand
CCGGGGTGGTCGGCGGGCGGCGGTGGGCGGGCTCCGGGGTGGTCGGCGGGCGGCGGTGGGCGGGCTCCGGGGTGGTCGGCGGGCGGCGCGGAGCGGGCTCCGGGGTGGTCGATGGGCGGCGCGGGAGGAAGAGGACGAGCAGGCCGAGCAGAGCGCACATGACCGGCAGTCCGGCCGGGAGCACCGGGGTGAGCAGCACCGCGAGGGCCGCGCCGGTGACCGCCACCAGGCGGGTGTCCCGGTCCCGCAGCGACGGCAGGATCAGCGCGATCAGCCCGGCCGGGAACGCGGCGTCCAGGCCGAGGGCGCCCGGGTCGCCGGTCGCGCCGCCGAGCAGGACGCCGAGCACGACTCCGGTGTTCCAGACCACGAACAGGGTGGCCCCGACCAGCCAGTAGACCTTCCGGCGGGCCTCCGGGGCGGACTCGGCCAGGGCGAACGCGACGGTCTCGTCGGTCATGACGTGCGCGCCGACCAGCCGGTCCCGCCAGCGGGTGCCGAGCACGTCGGCGACGGCCAGGCCGAACGGCAGGTGCCGGGCGTTGAGCAGCAGGCCGGCCAGGACGGCGGCGACCGGGTTGCCGGCCGCCAGCAGGCCGACGGCGAGGAACTGGGAGCCACCGGCGAAGATCAGTACCGACATGACGACCGGTACCCAGGCGGGCAGCCCGTACGCGATGGTGATGGCGCCGAAGGACGCGCCCACCGCGAGGGTGGCCGCGGCCAGGGCGCCGATGTCCCGAAGCTGCGCACGTGTTCGATATAACGTACCCATAGTTCGAAATATTGAACGACTTCCGAGTGTTCGTCAAACCGAACGATGAGACCGATGGAGCGAACATGCAACAGCCCGCGCCCCCGCTGGCCCTCATCGCGGCGAACCTGCGCCGGGAACGCGACCGGGCCGGGATCTCCCTCGCCGAACTGGCCCGCCGCGCCGGCCTGGCGAAATCGACGCTCTCCCAACTGGAGGCGGGCGCCGGCAACCCGAGCATCGAGACGCTGTGGGCGCTCGGGGTGGCGCTCGGCATCCCGTTCAGCCGGCTGATCGAGCCGCCCGTCTCACCGGTGCGGGTCATCCGGGCCGGCGAGGGCCCCCGGGTGCGCTCCGACAACGCCGACTTCTACGGCACCCTGCTGGCGACCGGCGCGCCGAACGCGCGGCGCGACATCTACGTCCTGGAGCTCGAACCGGGCGCGCGACGCGACGCGGAACCACACATCCCGGGCAGCGTCGAGCACATCGTGGTGTCCGCCGGCCGCATCCGGGTCGGCCCGGTCGCCGAACTCGTCGAGGTCGGGCCCGGCGACTACGTGACCTTCCCGGGCGACGTGCCGCACAGCTACGAGGCGCTGGAGCCGAACTCCTGGGCCATCCTCGTCATGGAGCACCGATAGCCGCCCCCGCCGGGCGGAGCGAGGCCGTCAAGCCCGGTACAGCCTCGCGACCACGTCCTCGATGTCCGGCTCCACCAGCGACAGATCCCGGACGTTGACGGCCGCGACCAGACCGGCCACCGCGGCGCCGGCCGTCGCCGACTCCAGGGTGAAGGTGACCCGGTGACCGTTCGCCGTCACCCCGGCCAGCTTCGTGCCGGGCAGCTCGAACCCGTCCGGCAGCGGCTCGGCCAGGTCGGCGACGATGCTGCGGCGGGAACCGTACCGGGCGTGCAGCGCTTCGATGCTGCCGTCGTGCACCACCCGGCCGTGATCGATCACCACGAGACGCTCGCAGAGCCGTTCGATGTCGGCGAGATCGTGCGTGGTCAGCACCAGCGTCACGTCACCGGAGGAACCCAGCTCGGACAGGAACGAACGGACCGCCTGCTTGCTGACCACGTCCAGGCCGATCGTCGGCTCGTCCAGGAACAGCACCTCCGGGCCGTGCAACAGGGCGGCCGTCAACTCGCCGCGCATCCGCTGGCCCAGCGACAGCTGACGGACCGGCGTGTCCAGGAAAGCGTCCAGATCCAGCAGCTCGCGGCAGCGGCGCAGCCGGGACGCCTGCTCGGCGGCCGGCACCCGGTAGATGTGCCGCAGCAGCCGGAACGACTCCCCCAACGGCAGATCCCACCAGAGCTGCGAACGCTGGCCGAACACCACACCGATCCGCAACGCCAGCCGGGTGCGCTGCGGCACCGGGGCCAGGCCGCACACCGACACCTCCCCCGACGACGGGGTCAGCACGCCGGTCAGCATTTTCAGGGTCGTCGACTTGCCGGCGCCGTTCGGCCCGATGTAGCCGACCATCTCGCCACGGCCGATGCTCAGGGAGACGCCGTCCACGGCGGAGACGGTTCGTTTCGTTCTTCGCAGGCGGCCGGCTTTCACCCGTACCGTGAAATCTTTGCGCAGCTCGCGCATCTCGATCATCGAAAGACCTCCCGTGAAACCCCCGGCTTCAGCCGTGGAAGGAATCGGATTTGCCCGTGGAGCAGGTCAGGGATAGCCCTCCGCGGTCAGGGCGGATGGGCGTCTGGTCACACGTTGCACTGGTTCTCGACATACCTCTCCACTACGAGTCGCAGGTGACTAGCGGGTGCAGCTGGTCGTCAGACATCAGATCGCCTCCTTCCGGGACGGTGGATCAGATGCGGTCCGAGCTGGGAAATCCCCCGGATTCATCCGTGGGGATGTCGTTAAGAACCTGTGCTCCGGTAGTGACGGATCCCGGCGCGCCAGACGACGGCGGCGACGGCCGCCGCGGCGAGCGCGACCAGCGGGGAGAGAAAGCCGGCCCAGGCCGGCAGGCCGAGCGGATCGGCCAGGCCGAGCAGCGCCAGCGCCGGCTGATAGGCCACGAAGGCGAAACCCAGGGCGTACGCGAAGAGGCCGCGGAACCAGCCGTCGAAAACCGACATCGGGTACGTGGTGAAGTCCCGCCCGCCGTAGGTGAACGCCGCGCCCACCTCCCCCGATTCCACCCACCAGAACGCCAGGCTGGCACTCAGCACAAAGATCGCCCCGAAGAAGACGGCCGCCGCGACCGGTGTCACCACCAGCAGCAGCACCCGGGCCGGCGTCCAGTCGACGTCGTTGGCGGCGACCGCCACGGCCAGCACCACGAACCCGAACACCACCCGCAGCGCCTTACGGATCGGCAGATCCATGAGCAGCAGCTGCGGCAGCGCGCCCAGCGGCCGGACCAGCACCGCGTCCAGCGTTCCGGCCCGGACGTACGTCTTCAGGTGGTCCACGTTGCCCACCACGAAGTCCGCCAGTGTGAATCCGGCCGCACTCAACCCGGTGATCAACATCGCCTGGGCCAGCGAGAACCCGCCGAGCGCCGGCGTGACCCGGAACAGCACCAGCACGGTGAGCACGTCGAAGACCGTGGCGCCCATGTTGCCGAACAGCTCGATCACGAACGACGCGCGGTACGCCGTCGCCGACCGCACCTGGGCCGCCCCGAGAGCGGCGTAGGCGCGCAGCTCACCCACCCTGGACCACCAGCCGCCGCTCGGCCCGCCGCTGCACCAGCGCGCCCACCGTGAGCATCACGACGGCCCACAACACCTGCAACGCCACCAGGCCGGCCTGCAACGCCGGACCGTCGCGCTCGGCGATCACGTCCAGCGGCGCCTGCAACAGGCTGGGCAGCGGCGTCGCCACCCACAGCGCCACCGTGAGATCCTCCGGCAGCAGCCGCAACGGGAAGTAGAGGCCACCGAGCACGCCCGCGCTCAGCGTCCACAGGGTGATCGGCCCACGGGCGTCGTGCAGCCAGTAGGCTGTCGCGTTCACCACGAACCGGCAGGCGAAGCAGATCACCACGGCGAGCACGATCGAGAGGGCGAAGAGCGGCACCGTCTGCCATCGGGTCGGCGTGTGCAGCGGGAAGAAGATCGCACCCGCCACCAGCGGCGGAACGAACCGGGTGGCCATGCCGTGCAGCGCCCGGCCCAGGTCGGCGGCGAGGAAACCGGCCAGCGGGGGCACCGGACGTAACAGGTCGGCCGCGATGTCACCGGTGCGGATCCGGTCGGCCAGCTCCGTCCACCCCCAGAGGCCGATGACAGCGAGTAACCCCTGCCCCACCCAGACGTAGGTGGCGAGCTGTTCGGCCGTGTATCCGGCCGGACGGTGCCCGGCGGCGCTCGCGGCCACCGCGAGCAGTACGTAACAGCGGAGGAAGCCGAACACGATGTTCGTGAACGTTCCGGCTATGGTGGCTTGCCGGTAGGTCGCGTACCGCCGGAAACCCGACCCTATCAGCGCACCGAAAGTAGTAAAGGAAGCGCGGAACGGACCTATTCGAGAGATCGTCGGCACGCTGGCGTCTCGCTGGTCCACGCCGTTAATCTCCTCTCGAAACCCCGCAACGGAGCCGGGCGACTCTACGCGGGTCCCCGGCCGGACGCGGCCCATTTTTCTTGACAGGTGGAGTTCGCCGTGACGGAGCGTTGCCCTTCGACGGGTCACCCGCTGGGTGCCCGATGAACGGCTGGGCCTCCCGGCCGAGCGCCGACGGCTGGGACGACGAACCCGCCTGGGTCTACGAGATCACCTGGGAGTGGGAGCCGCTTCCCGGTCAGCGCTACCCGGGCGACCCCGGCCGCCGCAAGGCTGTCCACACGCCCGTCTACGAGGCGTCCCGCGGCGGCTCCGGCCCCGCCAGTTCGGCGCCCGTCAGCGGCGCGGGGCGCGGCCGCGCCTCGGTCACCCCTCCCGCTCCCCGGCCCGAGGACCCGCGCCCGGTCACGCCCGCCGCCGCACGCGACGAGCCGTCCTGGAACCGGCCCGTACACATGCCCGAACGCGTCGACCAGAACCACGGACCGGGCACCGCCGGCGGTCCCGGCGCGGCTGACCAGCGGCGCGGGTCGGCTCCGGTCTACGGGCGCGCGGCCGGCTCCGGCGAACCGGGCGGCCAGTACGGCTCCGCCCGCCCGGCGCAGCCCGGCGGTCCCGCCGGGCCGGGTGGTCCTGGAATCCCCGGCGTTCCGGGCCGGTCCACCGTGCCGGTCAACCCCGGCCACCCGATGCCGTCCGCGCCGGTCTCTCCCGGCCGTGCCGGCCGGGCCCCGGCCGCCCGCGTTCCTCAGCAGCCCACGCCCACCGACGCGCCCGGCGGCAGCGGCTGGGCTCGCGGGCCGCAACAGCCCGGCGGGTACGGCAACCGCCCGGTGTCCCCCGCCGCGTCCGGCCGTGCCCCCTTCGGCCCGGCCCCGTCCGGTGGTCCCCACGCCGTCCCCGGCGGGCCGGCCGCGCACGGCGCTCCGGTGTCACCCGGTCCGCGCGGCTCGGCGTCCCCGGGCGGCGCGAATCCTTACGGCGGGCCGGGTTCCCCTGCCGGACCGCCGTCCCCTGGTGGGCCGAACCCGCTGGGACGTGCGGCTTCCGCGGCTCCCGTTCCGCCGGGCCGTTCGGGCGGACCCGGCGCGCCTGTGCACGGTGGGCCGGTTCCGCCGGCTCACGGTGGACCCGTTCCGTCAGCTCACGGTGGACCCGTTCCGTCAGCTCACGGTGGACCCGTTCCGCCGGCTCACGGTGAGTCCGTCTCGCCGGGACACGGTGGGCCCGTCTCGCCCGCTCGAGGTGGGACGACTCCGCCCGTCCGCGGCGGGGCGGTGCCGCCTGTGCGCGGTGTGCCGGTCATGCCCGGGCGCGGTGTGCCGGGCCAGAATGGCCCGGTGCCCTCCGGGCAGAGTGTGCCCGGGCAGTTCGAGCAGGGCGGCCACCCGGGGCACGAGCAGTCGCCACCCGGACGTTCCGGTGGCCCGGTGGCGCCCGCCGCCTCCGGTGGCTTCGTGCCCGGTTCGGGACGTCCCGAGCAGGAGCACGGCTATCAGGGCCGTCGTCATTCGCCGGAGCAGATCGTGCCCCGGCAGGGTGGAGAGGCACGCCCGGCCGCCGGACCGGTCTCACCGGCCTTCGGCGCCACCCGCCCGGTGTCCGCCGAGACATTCCCGGCATACGCCGACGAACGCCGCTCGCCGCGTGAAGGCCGCACCCCGGACGCCCCGTTCGACCTGCGGCCGGCGCCTCAGGAACGGAACTCCCCGGCGCCGTCGCGGCCGGCCCCGCAGCCGACCCGTGTCACTCCGCAGGCCGCCGTGCCGCCGGCCGCCGTCTACCCGGCCGTACCGGGCCAGACGCCCGGTATGTCGGCGCCCGCCGGTGTCGCCCCCGTCTCGGGGCCGGCCATGCCGTTCCACCCGGGTGTGCCCGCCGGCGATCCCGACCGGGTGACTCCGGGCACCGGCCAGCCGGTCCCGGGGCCGTCGGTTCCGGGCTCCGGGCGAGGCATTCCAGGTGCCGGCCCGGCGGTTCCGGGCTCCGGCCAGGCGATCCCAGCCGTTCCGGGCGCCGGCCAAGCCGTTCCGGGTTCGGGCCAAGCCGTCCCGGGCTCGGGCCAAGCCGTCCCGGGCTCGGGCCAAGCCGTCCCGGGCTCGGGCCAAGCCGTCCCGGGCTCGGGCCAAGCCGTCCCGGGCTCGGGCCAAGCCGTCCCGGGCTCGGGCCAGACTGTGCCGGTAGCGGGCCAAGACGTCCGGGCCTCGGGGCACGGTGTACCGGGCTCGGGGCAGGAGGGTGCCGATGGCGCGTTCGCGCATGGGCGCCCCGTGCCGGAGGCCACCCAGGCGCTGACCATGCCTGGGACGATGACGCCGGGTTCTGGGCCGGTCAGCACACCCGCGGCCACCGATCCCGCCGGTGGGCACCCGATGGGTGGGCCCACCGGAGCGGGTGGACACGACGGGGTCGTACCCGATTCAGGGTTTGCGGGAGATCGTCCGGTTGCCGGTCATGGCGCTCCGGCTCCGATGTCCGGGGTTTCGTTCACGGAAGCGGGCTATCGGGGCCAGGACCCGACCCGTCCGCTCGACCCGAGGCGCATGAGTCAAACCCCGGCCGCGGCCGGGCGACACGATGCGGCTTCGGATCCCGAGGACCCGACCCGTCCGCTCGACCTGCGGCGGACCGGGGCCGAGGCGTTCGGGCACGCTGAGGACCGCACTCGGGCCATCGGTCCGCATGCGCCGGCCGTGGACCACACGCAGGCCGTCGGCCCACGGGCGCAGGCCGAGGACCACACCCGGACCGCCGGCCCCCGTACGCAGGCCGATGACGCTACCCGGACCACCGACCCGCGTGCGGTGGTGGGCGAGGACCGCACACAGACCATCGATCCGCGTGCGGTGGCCGCTTACCTGGCTTCGGGTCAAGCGGCGGAGCCGGGAGCCGAAACGGCCGCGGGCGGGCCGCGCCACGGTGTGGAGGCGGTCCAGGCCCAGGCTGGCCGGCACAGCGCGGCGATTGATCCTCGCCATGCGGCGCCCACCGACATGATGGGCGAACACCCGGCGGAGTCCGGGCACGACGCCGCGGCGGGACAGCCGTTCGCGGCCGAGCCGGCGATCGCCCCGGTCGCCGGCGGGCCGGGCGGTTCCGAGCCCGCCGGTGAGGAGCCGGAGACGCACGGCCTCGGCTGGCTGTTGTCGATGAGTGGTCTCGGAGCCCCGACCCGCGTGCCCCTCTCCGACCCCGAACCCGCCGCCCCCGTTGAAGAGGCCGCCGACCCGAACCGGCCGCTGGGCTGGTTCGCCCCGGGCGGAGCCGACGACGCCGTGCCGGAACACGCCCCGGCCTCATCGGAGGAGTCCCCGGACGGCACCGCCGAGGCGGCGGACACACCGGTCACGCCGGAGCCCGCCACCGCGCACCTCGTCGACGCCGAACACACCACGGCCACCGTCGAGACGCCGTCCCACAGCGGCGCGGACGACGCCCCCACCACGGTGGAGCGTCCCTACGCCGACCAGCTCACCGACACCGGTGAGCCCGAGGGAGCGCCGGACCACACCGACGGCTCCCCCGCCGAAACGGCCGGCACAACGACCGCACCGCACGCCGAGGACGTCCCCGGCAACGCCGCTGCCACGGTGGAGCGTCTCTACGCCGACTACCTCACCGACACCGGTGAGGTCGCGGAGTCCGAGGCGTACGTCGATATGGAGGACGCTGCCGGGAACTCCCACACCGACACGGACGACGCAGCCGACGCAACGGAACGCCACCACGCCGACACCGATGAGGGCGAGGACGCTCCCGACGCGGCGGAGCGGCCGAACGCCGACGACCTCACCGGCCGGGACGCCACCGCCGAGTACACCCCGATCAGGGGAACACCGGACAGCACCCACTCCCACGCCGGGACCACCAGCACACCGGAACCCACCGGCGAGGGCGCCACGACGGAACACCGCCACGGTGACACCGCTGAGGCCGAGACGGCTGAGGCGTCCGACGACACCGAGGACGCTCCCGACGCGGCGGAACGGCCGAACGCCGACGACCTCACCGGCCGGGACGCCACCGCCGAGTACACCCCGATCAGGGAAACACCGGACAGCACCCACTCCCACGCCGGGACCACCAGCACACCGGAACCCGCCGGCGAGGACGACACCAGCAACCCCCACACCGACACGGACGACACCGCCGACGCGACGGAACGCCTCTACGCCGGCCATCTCACCAGCACCGCTGAGGCCGAGGCAGCCGAAGGCGCCGGTGGTTCCTCCGCCGGGGTGCACGACGCGCCTGAGCGGGCTCTCCTCACCGACGCGGATGACGCCTCCGGCAACGCCGGTGAGTTCGCCGACGCGGAAACCTCCGCGGCTGTGGACGAGTACGGCCAGGTGCCGGGCCGCGCGGATGAGCCGATCCCCGTGGGGATCGCCGCCGACGGGGACGCCGTGGCCGGGCACAGCCCGGCTGAGCAGCGAATCGCCGCCGAGCCGGGTCCTGTCCCCGCCGCTGAGCGGGGGCATGACGCTGATCCGGCGGCAGAGTTCACCGACCCGGGTACGGCTTCGCCCGCGGCAGGCGGGAACCTGCCGGACATCCCGGGTGAGGAGAACAGCGCCCCTGAGGATGGTGTGGCGGGGACTTCCACGGCGACCGGGTCGGACGACTTCGAAACGCGGGCCGGGTCCTCGTCCGAGGACGGCGGGGCAGGCGAGGAGACCGGGCCGGCTTCGTTCCCGTCGCAAGACGGGGCAGTCCCGCACGTGGCGGTCGTTTCGGTGGACAGCCGGGACGAGACGGACGATCACGCGGAGGCGACCGTCTTCCTCGGGGGATCCGGCGACTCGGTTCGGATGGGCGACCGGCCTTCGGAGCCGCTCGCGGTGGTCACCGCGAGTTCCGGCCTTCCGGCAGACTCGGACGGCCTTGCCGAAGCCACCGTCCGGCTCGCGGCGAACGCCGGCGATCACGCCGAGAACGACATCCAGCGTGCGGCGGCCACCAGCGAACCGGCCGAAGCCTCACACCGACTCACGGCGGACCGCGGCGACCGTGTCGAGGGCATCGACCGGCCGGCGGAGGGTCCGGCCGGCCTCACAGACGAGGCCAGCGCGAACGAGACCGGCACGAACGCGGCTGCCGCGAACGAGACCGGCACGAACGAAACCGGCACGAACGAAACCGGCACGAACGAAGCCGCCGTGGACGAGACCGGTTCGGCGGGCGATGCCGGACCCGGGCAGAGCGCCGGTCAGGCTGTGGAGATCGTCGACGGCCTTGCGGACGGGGCCGATGGCGCCGCGGACGGCCCGGTCAGCGACGTGGATCGAGGACCGGCCGCAGTCGGCGCCGAGGTGACCGACGGCGCCGGCCATGACGCCGCCGTCGAGAACGTGAACGATCCGGTGAGCGACGAGGTCGGCGCCGGCCCGGAGGACGCGTCCCGGACGGTGCCCGCCGGAGTGGCGGCCGAGCGCGAGGACCACGTGCCGGACGCAGAAGGGCCGGATTCGGGTGCTCAGCGCGTACACCTCGATGGGGTGACGCCGGAGCGGGACGAGGCTGAGGGCGCGGCGGCTGCCGTGGTGGCAGCCAGGTCGCGGGAAGTGTGGCCGGAGGCCCGGACCGAGCCGGTTCGGCAGCGGCGTGACCAGCGGGCGCCGGCTGACCGGCGGCGGGCCGATCCGGAGCAGATCCTGGCGTCCTACGCGTGGGCGTTCGATCCGCAGACGTTGCGGGAGCAGGTGGACGACCCGGACCGGCTGTGGGATCTGGTGGACCGGCTGACCGACCGGCTGGAGTACGCGGAGCGCGACAACGTGCGGGCCGGGCTGCTGGGGCTGCGTGCCGTCGTGTCGCGGGTGCTCGGTGAACTGGACGAGGCCGTCGCGGACGGGCGGGCCGGGCTGCGGCACGCGGAGGCCAGCGGCGAGCTGCGGCAGGTGTCGATCGCGCAGGCGCGGCTGGCGCACGTGTTGCAGTGGCGGGGCGAGTTCGCGGAGGCGGACCGGCTGTTCGCGCAGGCCGACTCGGTGGAGTTGCCGTCGCGGACCCGGGCCGAGATCAGTGAGCTGGCCGGGCGGTCGGCGTTCGAGCAGGGCCGCTATCTGGAGGCGGTGAACCATTTCGAGCGGGCGCTGGACGTACGCCGGGGTGAGGATCCGGAGTTGGTGGAGCGGATCGAGCTGGCGCTGGACGCGATCGCACGGCGGACCGGGAACGGGTGGGGTCCCTACCCGCGTACCCGGGATGAGCTGCTGGGTCTGCCGGAGGCGCCGGTGCCGCTGCTCGACGACGGTGCCGGGTTGTGGGGGTACGCCGCCGCGGTGGAACCCCGGTACGCCGAGGCGCAGCCGTTCTCCGAGGGTGTCGCCTGGGTGCGGCGCCCCGACTCGTACGCCTGGGAGCTGATCGACCAGACGGGTGAACTGGTGATTCCCGCCGCGCACGGCTATCTGACGGTGGGCCGGTTCGCGGAGGGGCTGGCCTGGGTGTCCCGCGGCGACGACACCGGCTGGTTCGCGATCGACCGGCAGAACCGGCTGGTCGTGGCGCCGGCCGGGTTCGAGGACGCGCGCCCGTTCCGGCGTGGGCTGGCGGTGATCCGGCAGGCCGGCGTCTGGGGGGCGGTGGACCGGCACGGGCGGATCGCGGTGCGGCCGCGGTTCCGGCGGTTCGTGACGGTGTTGCACGTGGGCGGGCCGGTCGACGGGTTCACCGACGAGGGTCTGGCCGTGGTGGACGCCGGTGACCGGTTCGGGGTGCTGGACCGGACCGGGCAGCTGGTGCTGCCGGCGGTGCACGCGGCCGTGGTGATCCATCCGTCGGCGTTCCTGGTGCGTGACGCGGCGGGGCTGTGGGGCGCGCTGGACCGGCAGGGTGAGCCGCTCGTCGACATGGGTCACCGGGATCCGGCGTCGGTGGTGGAGCTGCTGCCGGACGAGGCGCGGCCCGTTCTGTAGGGATACGGTCGGGGGATGGAATTCCGTCATCTCGGCCGTTCCGGCCTGCTGGTCAGCGAGATCGCCTACGGCAACTGGATCACTCACGGCTCACAGGTCGAGGAGGAGGCCGCCGCCGCGTGCGTGCGGGCCGCCCTCGACTGCGGCATCACCACGTTCGACACCGCGGACGTCTATGCCGGGACCCGGGCCGAGGAGGTGCTGGGCCGGGCGCTCAAGGGTGAGCGCCGGGAGGGCCTGGAGATCTTCACGAAGGTGTTCTGGCGGACCGGGCCCGGCCCGAACGACAGCGGTCTGTCCCGCAAGCACATCCTGGAGTCGATCGACGGGTCGCTGCGCCGGCTCGGCACCGACTACGTCGACCTCTACCAGGCCCATCGGTACGACGTTCACACTCCGCTCGAGGAGACGATGGAGGCGTTCGCCGACGTGGTGCGGGCGGGCAAGGCCCACTACATCGGGGTGTCCGAGTGGACCGCCGGGCAGATCCGGGCGGCCGCGCCGCTGGCGAAGGAACTGCGGGTCCGGCTCGTGTCGAACCAGCCGCAGTACTCGATGCTGTGGCGGGTGATCGAGGCCGAGGTGGTGCCGGCGTCGGAGGAGCTGGGGCTCGGGCAGATCGTCTGGTCGCCGCTGGCGCAGGGGGTGCTGACCGGGAAGTACCGGGCCGGGGAGCAGCCGCCGGCCGGGTCGCGGGCCACCGACGAGAAGTCCGGGGCCGGGTTCATCGCCCGGTGGCTGGAGGACGACGTGCTGACCGCGGTGGCCCGGCTCGCGCCGCTCGCCGACGAGGCCGGGCTGACGATGGCGCAGCTGGCGGTGGCGTGGGTGCTGCAGAACCCGAACGTGTCCGCGGCGATCATCGGCGCGTCCCGGCCCGAGCAGGTCCGGGACAACGTCAAAGCGTCCGGGGTACGGCTGGACGCCGGCCTGCTGAAGGCGATCGACGAGATCGTGGAGCCGGTCGTGACCCGCGACCCGTCGCTCACCTCCAGCCCGGCCGAGCGCCCCTGAGCGCCGCCAGGCTCAGCTCCAGAAGCGGAGCAGCTCGAAGCCGTAGGCGTACAGCCAGGTGGGCACGCCGATCAGCTCGGCCATCCAGTTGACCAGGCCGAAGAACCAGTCGCCGACCTGTGTCTGCCAGAGCAGCAGGAACAGGATGAGGAAGCCCCAGGGCGCCACCACGTTCCACGCCCGCTGGTAGGCCGGGCTGAACCACGGGGCGATGATGTTGCCGCCGTCCAGGCCGGGGACCGGCAGGAAGTTCAGCACGCTGGCGGTGACCTGGAGGAAGGCGAGCAGGGCCAGCGCGGCCCAGAACTCCAGATGCTCGGCGGAGCCGCTCACCGTGTAACGGCCGGTCACGTCCTGGGACAGCTCCGGGGCGAGACCGGCCAGGAACGGCACCGCCACGACCAGCGCCAGCACCACGTTGGTGAGCGGGCCGGCCGCGCTGATCAGGGAGGCCTTGACCCGGCTGCGGATGTGCTGGTGGTCGATCCAGACGGCGCCGCCGGGCAGGCCGATGCCGCCGAGGATCACCACGACCACCGGCAGCACGATGGACAGCAGTGGGTGCGTGTACTTCAACGGGTTGAGCCGCAGGTAGCCGCGGTCGGCGACGCTCAGGTCGCCGGAGAAGTAGCCGGTCACGGCGTGCGCGTACTCGTGCAGGCAGAGCGAGATCAGCCAGCCCGAGATGACGAACAGGAAGACGTCGATGCCGACGTTGCCGAAACGGGTCCAGGTCATCACGCCGCTGACCACGAAGATCGCGACGATGCCGACGAAGACCGGGCTCGGTACGAAGGCGTTGCGCGGCGTACGGGTGTAGACCGGTTCGTAGGTCACGTCAGTCCGCCGGCTGGAGACTCATCTGGTAGTCGACCCGGTCGTCCTCGACCAGCGTGACCAGGCTGACGCCGGTCGACTGCAGAGTCCGCCACTCCTGCCCGATCCAGGACTCGGCGTCCGCCTGGCTGCTGAACGTCTCGGCCGGACCTTCGACCGGCTTACCGTCGACATCCTCGTAGCGCCAACTCCACGGCATTGAGCCGCCCCCTCACGTCGCGTGTCTCGGTGGGCTTCCACCCTACGGCGTCAGCGCGTGCGGTCCGGCTCCAGCGTCGGTTTCGGAAGGTCGCGGAAGCGGGGAGCGGCCCAGCCATCGGTTCCGGAGGCGACGCTCTAAGGTACGGGGCATGTCCGAAGATCGGTGGAACACGGTTCTGGTGCTCGGCGGGATCCGCTCCGGTAAATCGGGGTTCGCCGAATCGCTCGTGGCCTCCGCGCCGTCGGTGCGTTACGTGGCCACCGCGGTCGGCGGCGAGGACGACCCCGAGTGGCGTGCGCGGATCGAGTCGCACCAGCTGCGCCGGCCGCAGTCCTGGACGACCGAGGAGACCGGCGCCGGCCCGGCGCGGCTCACCGAGCTGATCGCGCAGGCCGGTCCGGACGAGACGCTGCTCGTCGACGACCTGGGCGGCTGGGTGGCCGCGGTGCTGGACCCGGCCCGGCAGCCCAAGGACGACGAGGCGGACGTGGCGGCGCTGGCCGCGGCGGTGCGCGACACCGCGGCGCGGGTGGTGCTGGTCAGCCCGGAGGTCGGGCTGTCGCTGGTGCCGGTGACGCCGGTGGGCCGTGCGTTCGCGGACGCGCTGGGGACCACGAATCAGGAGCTGGCGTCGGTGTGTGACGGGGTGGCGCTGGTCGTCGCCGGTCAGCCGACGTGGCTGAAGGGCGGCCCGTTCGAGGACACGCCGCCTCCTGCTCCGGTGACCGCCACCGCGCGGGTCCCGGCCGTGGCCGCCCCGGCGACGCCGGCGCCCCCGCCGCCGCCCGCACAGCCGCCCACCGTGGTGGAGCCGGCCGCGCCCGCCGCGCCCGAGCCGGTGCCGGTCGTGGCCGACGCGCTGAGCGGGTCCACGATGACGCTGCCGCTGGTCGTCTCCGGGCTCACCGAGATCAAGCCGGGCATGGATCTGCCGCTGCCCAGCAGCGACGCCGGCCCGGACGCCCGGGAGCGCCTCGTCACCATCGACCTGCCCGGCGGCGGGCTCGGCGCGCTCGGCGAGGTGATCGAGTTCGCGGCGGCCACCCAGAGTTCGGTCACTCCGCGGGCGTGGGGTGGCGTACGGGTCGTGGTGATCGCCGGCCGGCACACCGGGGGCGCGGCCGCCGGGGTGGACGCCGCCGACGTGGAGCGCCGGGTCGCCGAGGCCGAGGCGGGCGGTGGCCTGCTGGGCCGGCTGGCCGGTCAGGCGGGTGCCGACATCGCGGTGCTGCGCACGGCGGAGACCGGCCCCATGGAGGACGGTCCGGTCGCCGGCGAGGAGGCGGTCGAGGCCGCGCTGCGCGAGGGCTGGCAGCTTGCCGACGGCGCCGCCGACGCGGGCCGGGACGCTATCGTGCTGGCCGGGATCGGCGCCGGGACGGAGGCGGCGGCGACCGCGGTGCTGGCCGCCACGACCGGGGCCGAGCCGGTCGCGACGTTGCCCCGGGTGCTGCGGCCGGGCGGGCGTTTCGACGACACGGCGTGGATGGTGCGCTGCGCGGCCATCCGTGACGCGCTGCACCGGATCCGGCAGGAGCCGCGGGGCGCCACCGACATCCTGCGCCAGATCGGCGGCCTGGACGTGGCGGTCGCCACCGGCGTGCTGCTCGGCGCGGCGGCGCGGCGTGTCCCGGTGCTGGTGGACGGGCCGCTCGGCATCGCGGCGGGTCTCGTTGCGCGGGATCTGGCCAGTCAGACCCGGCACTGGTGCCTGCTGCCGGAGGCGGGCACGCTGGCGCTGGTCAAGCAGGGCGCCGACGTGCTGGGGCTGACCCCGGTGCTGCAGGTGGGGCTCGATCTGGGCGAGGGGGCGAACGCTCTGGCGGTGCTGCCGTTGATCCGTACGGCGGTGGGGCTGGCGTCGGCGTCACAGGTGCATCCGGCGCTGCTGGACGAGCTCGGCGACGACGGCCTGGACGCGGACGCCGAAGACCTCGAGGACGACGAGGATCTCGAAGACGACGAGGACGACATCGACTTCGCCGAGCCGGAGCCGCGCGGGCCGGGCCCGGCGACGACCGCGAGTGCTTGACGGCATCCGCCTGGCGGTCACCACGCTGAGCGTGCTGCCGCTGCGGGCCGGCCGGGTGGACCGGTCCGCGGCGGCCGTGGCGATGGCGGTGGCGCCGGCCGTCGGGGCGCTGCTCGGGCTGATCCTGGCCGGCGTGCACGAGGGCCTGTCGGCGCTGGGGTCGCCGGCGCTGGTCGCGGCCGCCGTCACGGTGGCGGCGGGCGCGCTGCTCACCCGGGGGCTGCATCTGGACGGGCTGGCGGACACGATCGACGCGCTCGGGTCGTACCGGTCCGGCGCCGCCGCCCTCGAGATCATGAAAAAGTCGGACATCGGACCGTTCGGGGTGGCGGCGCTGGCCGCGACGCTGCTGATCCAGGCCGGCGCGCTCACCGCGGCCGGGCCGTGGGCGATCGTGACCGCGTGGGCCGCCGGGCGGCTCGCGGTCACCGTGGCCTGCCGCCGGGGCGTGCCCGCCGCACGGCCGGAAGGGCTCGGCGCGATGGTCGCCTCCAGCGTCCCGCTGCCGGCGGTGCTGTGTTCCGCGGCCTGCGTCGCGGGTCTCGCGCTTGCCGCCGTGCCGGGCCGTCCGTGGCAGGGGCCGGCCGCCGTCGCCGCCGCGATGCTCGCGGTGGTCCTTCTGGTGCGCCACACGGTACGCCGATTCGGTGGCGTGACCGGCGATGTCCTGGGCGCGGCCGTGGAGTGCGCGGTGACCGTGACGCTGCTGACCCTCACCCTCAGCGGGCCGACGGGCTGACGCTGTCGGCTCCGCCCCTCACAGCGGGCCGGCCGGCTGGCCCTCACCCTCAGCGGACCGGCCGGCGGACGCTGCCCCGGCCCTCACCCTCAGCGGACCGGCCGGCGGACGCTGCCCCGGCTCTGAACCTCAGCGGACCGACGGGCTGACGAACGGCGGCTTGACGAGGCGGGCCTCGGTGCGGCGGCCCCGGATGTCGATCTCGACGAGGTCGCCGTCGGCGAGGCCCGGCGCGGTGTCGATGAGGGCCAGGGCGATGCCGGACTTCTTCGTCGGTGAGAAGGTGCCGCTGGTGGTCTCGCCGATCCGGCGGTCCCCGGCGTACACCGCCATGTGGCCGCGGGGGATGCCGCGCCCGGTGAGTTCGAGCCCGCGCAGCCGGCGCCGGGGACCGGCGGCCTTCTCCGCGATGAGCGCCTCCCGGCCCCAGAACTCCGGTTTGTTCCAGCCGACCGCCCAGCCGGCGCCGGCCTGCACCGGGCTGATGTCGAGACTCAGCTCCTGGCCGTGCAGCGGGTAGCCCATCTCGGTACGCAGCGTGTCGCGGGCGCCGAGGCCGCACGGGCGCACCCCGGCGGCGATCACCGCGTCCCACACGGCGGGCGCGCCGTCGGCGGGCACGACGAGCTCGTAGCCGTGCTCGCCGGTGTATCCGGTACGGCAGACGACCAGCTCGGTACCGGCGAAGGCGGCCGTGACGAAGGACATGTAGCCGTGGCCGGCGGGCAGGCCCAGCTCGCCGAGGATCTCCGCGGACCGCGGGCCCTGCACGGCGAGGACGGCGTGCGACCGGTGCTCTCCGGTGACGGTGACGCCGGCCGGGGCGGCCTCGGTGAGGCGGCGGACCACCTCGGCGGTGTTCGCCGCGTTCGGGATGAGGAAGACGTGGTCGTCGCCGAACAGGTAGGCGATCAGGTCGTCGACGACGCCGCCACCGGAGTCGCAGCAGAGCGTGTACTGCGCCTTGCCGGGGGTGATCCGGCCCAGGTCGTTGGTGAGGCAGGAGTCGACGAACGCTGCCGCGCCGGCGCCACGGACCCGGGCCTTGCCGAGGTGCGACACGTCGAACACACCGGCCGACTCGCGGACCGCCGCGTGCTCCCTCAGGACGCCGCCTCCGGCGTACTCCAGCGGCATGTCCCAACCGCCGAAGGCGGCGAACTTCGCACCCAGGGCGACATGGCGCGCATGCAGGGGAGACTGAAGAAGCTCGGCAGACATGAGACTCAACTTACCGGTGACCTTGGCCAGGTTTAGAGTCGCGGGGACAACACCGTTTTCCCAACAGCCGGGAGCGCGCCTACCGGCGCCGCCCCGGCCCAGACGTCCCGGAGTGTCCGAGTGACCCAGCCCACCCTCAGCCTGGTCGACACCGACCCGGCCGAATCGGCGGTCGATGCCATCGTCATCGGCCTGCACAGCCAGCCCGACGAGGAGGGCAGCCTGCTGCCGGCCTCCGGCGCCGAGAGCATCGCCGCGGCGTTCGACGGCAAGCTGATCTCGACGCTGGCTCTGCTCGGCGCGACCGGAGCGCCAGGCGAGGTGACCAAGCTGGCCACCCTAGGCACGATCGCCGCCCCGCTGCTGGTCGCGGTGGGTCTCGGCGCCGAGCCGGACGGTCCGGCGCCGGATCTGGAGACGCTGCGCCGGGGCGCCGGCGCGGCGGTCCGGGCACTGGCCGGGAGCGGCGCCGTGGTGCTGGCCCTGCCGGTGCCGGACGACGCGGACGCCCCGCCGGTGCTGCGCGCGGTGCTGGAGGGCGCGCTGCTCGGTGGCTACCGCTTCGCGGGTTACAAGTCGAAGCCGGCGAAGGGCCGCCGGGACCCGGTCGCCGAGCTGCACCTGCACGTGCCGGACGCGGCCGACGAGGCGGCGGCGGCCGAGCTGCGCCGGGCCGAGATCGTCGCCAGGTCGGTGCGCCTGACCCGGGACTGGGTCAACACCCCACCGAACGCGCTGCGCCCGGCGGACCTCGCCGACCAGGTGGCGGCGGCCGCGTCGGAGGCCGGCCTCGCGGTCGAGGTGCTCGACTTCGAGCAGCTCAAGGCCGGTGGGTACGGCGGGATCGTGGCGGTCGGCCAGGGTTCCGAGGCGCCACCGCGGCTGGTGAAGCTGACCTACACGCCGGACGGTGTGACCGACCCGAAGCGGGTCGCTCTCGTCGGCAAGGGCATCACCTTCGACACCGGTGGCGTCAGCATCAAGCCGGCCGCCGGCATGTGGGAGATGAAGTCGGACATGGCCGGCGCCGCCGCGGTGGCCGCCACGATGATCGCGGTGGCCGCGCTCAGGCCCGGTGTGGCGGTCTCCGGCTACCTGGCGATCGCGGAGAACATGCCGTCCGGGTCGGCGTACCGGCCGGGCGATGTGATCACCATGTTCAACGGCAAGCGGGTCGAGGTGTTCAACACCGACGCCGAGGGCCGGATGGTGCTGGGTGACGCGATGGCCCGGGCGTGCGCGGACGGCACGGACTACCTGTTCGAGACGTCGACGCTGACCGGCGGGCAGGTGATCGCGCTGGGCAAGCGGATCTCCGGCCTGATGGGCTCGGACGAGGCCACCGGGCTGGTCGAGACGGCCGGCGCCGCGGTCGGCGAGCCGGCCTGGCGGATGCCGTTGCCGGACGACGTGCGCAAGGGCATGGAGTCGGAGATCGCCGACATCTGCCAGACCAACGCCAATCTGGACCGCGCCGGGCACATGCTCCAGGGCGGCGTCTTCCTGCGGGAGTTCGTCACCGAGGGGGTGGAGTGGGCGCACATCGACATCGCCGGCCCCAGCTATCACACCGGTGAGGCGAACGGGTACTGGACCAAGGGCGGGACGGGCGTGCCGGTCCGCACACTGCTCCAGGTGATCGACGATCTCGTCTGAGGACGGTCGTGCCGCCCGGTGATCAGGCCGGGCGGCGCCGCTGCCGCTCGTTGTAGTCGCGCATCCGCTGTGGATAGCCCAGCAGCCGGACGTCGTAGACCGGCATCGACAGCTGATGGGCGAAGCGGCGGGCGGCCTCAGGGGACTCGATCCGCCGCCTGGTCCACTCGCCGTCGTGTGCGACAAGCAACAGGGTGGTCTCGGTCACCGTCGTCTGTGGCTCGATGAAAGCCTCGACTCCCCGCCGGGAGCGAACGAATTGCGTAAGATGCTCGAGATCGGCGCGGTTGACCGGCCGTCCGCCGGGCCCGCCCGATCGGGGACGCCGCCGAAACCACGCCACCGCTTCACCTCACTTTCGATCCCGCAAGGGTACGTCGGGCCAGAGTGTCGTGGGGCACCTGACTGCATTGACCGGGCCGAGAAGTGACAAGATGTCGGTGACGGGACTGTGACCGTTTCCATTGTGTGACCCACACCGGAGACGATGCGACCACTGGAGTCAACGTGAGCCAGCCCAACGGCGGAACCTTCGACATCGTCATTCTCGGCGCGGGAAGCGGCGGCTATGCGGCCGCGCTCCGGGCCGCCCAGTTCGATCTTTCGGTCGCTCTGATCGACAAGGCCGAGCTCGGCGGGACCTGCCTGCACCGCGGATGCATCCCCACGAAGGCGCTGCTGCACGCCGCGGAGATCGCCGACCAGACTCGCGAGAGCGAGCAGTTCGGTGTGAAGGCGGACCTCGTCGGCATCGACATGGCGGGGGTGAACGCCTACAAGGACGGTGTGGTCGGCCGTCTCTTCAAGGGCCTGACCGGCCTGCTCACGCACAACAAGAACATCACCGTGGTGCAGGGCGAGGGCAAGCTCGTCGGCAAGGACACGGTGGAGGTGGACGGCAAGCGTTACACCGGCCGCAACATCATCCTGGCGACCGGCTCCTACTCGCGTTCGCTGCCCGGCCTCGAGGTCGACGGCAAGCGGGTGCTGACCAGTGAGCACGCTCTCAAGCTGGACCGGGTCCCGGCCTCCGCGATCGTGCTGGGCGGCGGCGTCATCGGCGTCGAGTTCGCCAGCGTGTGGAAGTCGTTCGGCGCCGACGTGACCATCGTGGAGGCCCTGCCCCGCCTGGTCGCCGCCGAGGACGAGGAGATCTCGAAGCAGGTCGAGCGCGCGTTCCGCAAGCGGAAGATCAACTTCAAGGTCGGCAAGCCGTTCGAGAAGGTGGAGCACACCGACAGCGGCGTGCGGGTCACCATCGCCGGCGGCGAGACCCTCGAGGCCGAGGTGCTGCTGGTCGCGGTCGGCCGCGGCCCGACGACCGCCAACCTGGGCTACGAGCAGCAGGGCATCACCATGGAGCGCGGCTTCGTGATCGTGGACGAGCGGCTGCGCACCGGTGTCGGCAACATCTACGCCGTCGGCGACATCGTGCCCGGCCTGCAGCTCGCGCACCGCGGCTTCCAGCAGGGCATCTTCGTCGCCGAGGAGATCGCCGGGAAGAAGCCGGCCGTCATCGACGAGGCCGGCATCCCGCGGGTCACCTACTCCGACCCGGAGGTCGCGTCGGTCGGCATCACCGAGGCCAAGGCCAAGGAACAGTACGGCGCGGACAAGGTCTCGACGTACAACTACAACCTCGCAGGCAACGGCAAGAGCCAGATCCTCAAGACCGCGGGCTTCATCAAGCTGGTCCGGGTCAACGACGGGCCGGTCGTCGGCGTCCACATGGTGGGCGCGCGGGTCGGTGAGCTCGTCGGCGAGGCCCAGCTGATCACCAACTGGGAGGCCTTCCCCGAGGAGGTCGCTCAGCTCGTACACGCCCACCCGACGCAGAACGAGGCGCTGGGCGAGGCCTTCCTCGCGCTCGCGGGCAAGCCCCTGCACGCGCACAGCTGAAGCTGATTCGAACGTTCACCGCGTTAAGGAGTTTGGGAAAAGATGCCGGTATCGGTAACCATGCCGCGGCTGGGTGAGAGTGTCACCGAGGGAACGGTGACACGCTGGCTCAAGCAGGAGGGCGAGCGCGTCGAGGCCGACGAGCCGCTGCTCGAGGTCTCCACCGACAAGGTCGACACGGAGATCCCGTCGCCCGCCGCGGGTGTGCTCACCCGGATCGTGGTCGGCGAGGACGAGACCGCGGAGGTCGGCAGCGAGCTGGCCGTCATCGCCGGGGAGGGTGAGGACGCCGGTTCGGCCGCGCCCGCGCCGGCCCAGCAGGCGGCCGCGGAGCCGGAGCCCGCCGCTCCGGTCACCCCGTCGACCGAGAAGCCGGTCGAGGAGGAGGCGCCCGCCCCGACCTCGACCACTGGTGCGGGCGGGGCCGAAGGCACCAGCGTCAAACTGCCGGCGCTCGGCGAGAGCGTCACCGAGGGCACCGTCACCCGCTGGTTGAAGCAGGTCGGCGACGAGGTCGAGGCGGACGAGCCGCTGGTCGAGGTCTCCACCGACAAGGTCGACACGGAGATCCCGTCGCCGGCCGCCGGCACGCTGCTGGAGATCCGGGTCGGCGAGGACGAGACCGCGGACGTCGGCGCGGTGCTGGCCGTCATCGGCGCGCCGGGCAGCGCCCCGGCCGCGGCGCCCGAGCCGGAGAAGCCTGCGCCCGCTCCGGCCCCCGCCCAGGCGCCCGCGCCGAAGGTGGAGACCGCTCCGGCGCCGGAGGTCAGCGGCGAGTCCTACGCGACGCCCGCGCCCGCCGCGGAGACCAAGCAGCCGGCTCCGGCGGCCCCGCCCGCCCCGGCCGCTCCGGCGCCCGTCGCGGTCGAGTCGAACGGCGCCGGCGACGCCGGCTACGTCACCCCGCTGGTCCGCAAGCTGGCCGCCGAGAAGGGCGTGGACCTGTCCACCCTGACCGGCACCGGCGTGGGTGGCCGCATCCGTAAGCAGGACGTGATCGACGCGGCTGAGAAGGCCGCCGCCGCGAAGGCCGCCCCGGCCCCGGCAGCCCAGGCCGAGAGGGCTGCCGCACCGGTCGAGAAGGCCGCCGCCAAGGCGGAGCCGAGCCCGCTGCGTGGCCGCACCGAGAAGCTGACCCGGATCCGGGCCACGATCGCCCGCCGCATGGTGGAGTCGCTGCAGGTGTCCGCGCAGCTCACCACGGTCGTCGAGGTGGATGTCACCAAGATCGCCAACCTGCGGAACAAGGCGAAGGCCGCCTTCCAGGCCAAGCACGGCGTGAAGCTCACCTTCCTGCCGTTCTTCGCCCTGGCCACGGTCGAGGCGCTGCAGCAGCACCCGGTGGTCAACTCCTCGATCGACGTCGAGGCCGGCACGGTCACCTACCACGGCGCCGAGCACCTGGGCGTCGCGGTGGACGCGCCGAAGGGCCTGGTCGTCCCGGTCATCAAGGACGCCGGTGACCTGAACCTGGGCGGCCTGGCCAAGCGGATCGCCGATGTGGCGGAGCGCACCCGCAACAACAAGATCGGGCCGGACGAGCTCGGTGGCGGCACCTTCACGCTGACCAACACCGGCAGCCGGGGCGCGCTCTTCGACACGCCGATCATCAACCAGCCGCAGGTCGGCATCCTCGGTCTCGGCGCGGTCGTCAAGCGCCCGGTGATCGTGAACGACCCGGACCTGGGCGAGATCATCGCACCGCGGTCGATGGTCTACCTGGCGCTGAGCTACGACCACCGGATCGTGGACGGCGCGGACGCGGCCCGCTTCCTGGGCACGCTGAAGGAGCGTCTGGAGGGCGGCCACTTCGAGGCCGACCTGGGTCTGTAAGGGCGACACGGGACCGGGGGTACGCCGCGACGGCGTACCCCCGGTCCTGTTTTGAAACGAGCGATCTTCGGGAAAGGAAGAGGCATGCGGATAGTCATGGCCGGAGCGTCCGGATTCCTCGGCACCCGGCTCGCCGAACGGCTGCGCCAGAGCGGCCACGACATCGTCCGGCTGGTCCGGCGTCCCTCCGAGCGGCCCGACGAGGCGTCCTGGGATCCGTCCCAGGGCCAGTTGGACCAGGCGGTGCTGTCCGGCGCGGACGCGGTGATCAACCTGTCCGGGGCGAATGTCGGCGACCACCGGTGGACCGAGCGGTACAAGCGGGTGCTGCGGTCCAGCCGGATCGACACCACCGACACCCTCGCCCGGATGATCGGCCGGCTGTCCCCGGACGAGCGTCCCCGGGTCCTGCTCCAGGCCTCCGGCGTCGGGTGGTACGGCGACACCGGCGATCAGGCCGTCACCGAGGAGGCCACCGCCGGCAACACGTTCCTGGCCGACCTGTGCCGGGTGTGGGAGGCCGCCGCCCGCCCGGCCGAGGACGCCGGCATCCGCGTGGTGCTGATGCGCACCGCTCCGACGATCGACGCCGACGGTTCGCTGCTCAAGCCGCTTCTGCTGCCGTTCAAGCTGGGCGCGGGCGCCCGGATCGGTGGCGGACGGCAGTGGATGGCCTGGATCGCGCTGCCCGACTGGCTGGCCGCCGCCGAGTTCCTGCTGGACCGGGAGGACCTGTCCGGCCCGGTGAACCTGGTCTCACCGCGCCCGGTCACCAACGCCGAGTTCACCCGGGAGCTGGCCCGGTTGTTGCGCCGGCCCGCCCTGTTCTCGGTGCCCGGCCCGGTGCTGGACCTGGCGATCGGCGAGTTGGCCGGTGAGGCGCAGCGCAGTCAGCGGGTGCTGCCGGGGGTGCTGTCGCAGGCGGGGTTCGCGTGGGCGTACCCCGGAATGGACGCCGCGCTGGCGGCTGCTCTCCGACCGCAACCGGCCATGGCTCCGTAAAGAATCAGGCTTTCTTGCTAACCTGCGGCTGATGTCCGTCGCCGCCCCCGCCCCCGCCGCGTCCGCCGATCCGCCCGCCGAGCCCAACGAGGCGCCCCACGGCCGGCCTTGGCGTGCCCATCTGACCGTCGCTCTGCTCGCCCTCGGGCTGGCCGTCTACGTGACCAATGGGCTGTGGCGCGACCCGTACCGTCACGGCCTCTCCGACAACATCGGTGACCAGGCGTTCTTCGAGTGGCTGCTGGGCTACGGCGTCTACACGCTGGGCCATGGCTCGGACCCGTTCTTCAGCGACCTGCTGAATGTGCCGTGGGGTGTCAACCTGGCGGCGAACACGTCCATCTCGGTGTACACCGTGCTGTTCGCGCCGCTGACCCATTTCGCCGGCCCGCAGATCAGCTACGTGACGATCCTCACGCTCAATCTCGCCGGCTCCGCGTTCGTGTGGTATCTGTTTCTGCGCCGCTGGCTGGTCCGCAGTCCGCTGGCGGCCGGGCTGGGCGGCATGTTCTGCGGGTTCGCGCCCGGCTTCATCTCGCACGCCAACGGCCACCTGAACTGGACGGCCGGCTGGGTGGCCCCGGTCGTCATCTGGCAGGTGCTGCGGCTGCGGCAGCCGGGCCGCTGGCTGCGCAACGGGCTGATCCTCGGCGTCATGCTGGCCGGCTGCTTCACGATCGCCGCGGAGGGGCTGTTCTACACCGCCCTGGCCAGCGGCATCTTCATGATCACCTGGGCGCTGGCCGGGCCGGTGCGGGCCGAGGCGAAGGCCGCGGCGGGGACCGTGCTGCGGGCGCTCGGGGTGACCGCCGCGGTCGCCGGGACGCTGCTGGCCTACCCGTTGTACATGCATTTCGCCGGGCCGCAGTCGTTCGCCGGGACGGGCTTCAACCAGCGCTACTTCGCCGAGGACATGGCGGCGTACCTGTCGTTCTCGAGCCGGTCGCTGGCCGCGCTGTTCGGCCTCGGCTCCCCCCTCGGGCCGAACCGGACCGAGGAGACGTCGTTCTTCGGCGTACCCCTGATCTTCCTGATGATCGTGTCGGCGGTGCTGGTGTGGCAGCGGGCCGCGCCGGGACGCAAGGCCACCCTGCGGGCGATCCTGACGGTCGGCGGCGTCTTCCTGGTGCTCTCCTGGGGCCCCCGGATGAACTGGATGGACCAGGAACTGCCCGTCCCGCTGCCGTACGCGGCACTCGCCCACCTGCCGCTGTTCGACTCGGCGCTGCCGCTGCGGCTGGCGCTGGTCGTGGTCGGCGTCTTCGGCATCCTGCTGGCCCTGATCACCCAGGAGCTGGTGGACCAGCGGATCTCCTCGCCCAACATGCGGACCGGGCTGACCGCCGCGATCGTCGCCTCGCTGCTGCCGATCTTCCCGTTGCCGGTGCGTCACCAGGAGCGGGCCCCGGAGCCGGCGTTCATCGCGAACGGCACCTGGCAGCGGTACGTGTCGGACAACGGTGTGGTCTCCGCCCTGCCGTTCGCGCTCAACGTGACCGCCGACGGGCAGCGCTGGCAGGCGTACACGATGGCGCGGGGCGGCCCGCAGTTCCGGATCCCGGACGGCTACTTCCTCGGCCCGATGACCAACGGCGAGGACGGCGCCGAACAGATCGGCCGGATCGGGGCGCCACCGCTGGCGACCGACTGGCTGTTCACCCGCGCCGCGCTGTACGGCTACGTCGCCCAGCTCAGCAACGCCGACCGGGATCAGGCCCGGCGTGACTTCGCGTACTGGAACGTGGAGGTTCTGTTCCTGCCCGGCCAGATCACCGGTTCCGACCACATGACACTGTTCCGCGATGCGGTGGAGGCGACCGCCACCGACTTGCTCGGCCCTCCGGAGAGAGTGGACGATGTGCTGGTGTGGCGCATCCGTCCCGGCGTGGACCCGATCGAGCGATGAGTTCGGGGCTGGATGATCTCCGAGACGTGACGATCGCCGAGCCCGCCCCGCTCACGGACTCCGAAGACCGGTCCGACCCCACCGCGAGCGAGCCGGGCCCCCGTTCGGCGACCGTCTGGACCGCCTGGAAGCCGCACCTCGCGATGGCTCTCATGTCCCTCGCCGCGGCGGTGTACGTGTGCCAGGGGCTGTGGCGTGCGCCGTACCGGCACGTGGTCGCCGACAACGTGAGCGACCAGGGCCAGTTCGAGTGGATGCTGTCGTACGGCGTCCACGTGCTCCAGCACGGGGGCAACCCGTTCTTCACCGACCTGCTGAACGCGCCACGCGGCGTGAACCTGGCGATGAACACGTCCAGCACGATCTACGCCCTGGCGTTCGCCCCGTTGACCCACTTCGCCGGGCCGCAGGTCACCTTCGCCACCATCCTGACGCTGAACCTGGCCGGCTCCGCCGTGGTGTGGTATTTGTTCCTGCGCCGCTGGCTGGTCCGCAGTGGGCCGGCCGCCGCGGTCGGCGGGCTGCTCTTCGGGTTCTGCCCCGGCCTCGTCTCGCACGCCAACGGGCACCTCAACTGGACGTCCGGCTGGATGGTCGGCATCGTCGCCTGGTGGGTGCTGAAGCTGCCGGAGAAGGGCCACCGGCTGCGCAACGGCCTGGTGCTCGGCCTGCTCTGCACCGTCGGCTTCTCGGTGGCCGCCGAGGCGCTGTTCTTCACCGCCCTGGCCTGCGGGCTGTTCCTCATCGTGTGGACGCTGTCCAAGCCGGGCCTGGCCGTCGCGAAGGAGTCGGCCGGCCGGGTGCTGGCGTCGCTGGGCGTGACCTCGGTCGTCGCCGGGGCGCTGCTGTCCTGGCCGCTGTACATGCACTTCGACGGGCCGCTCAAGTTCTCCGGCACCGGCTTCAAGCTGCGCTACTTCTCCGAGGACCTGGTCGCGTACGTCGCGTTTCCGCTGCACTCGGTGGCCGGGCTGTTCGGCTGGGGCGCCGACCTGGCACCCAACCCGACCGAGGCCACCTCATTCCTGGGCGCCCCGCTCGTGCTGCTGTTCTTCGGGGCGCTGGGCGTGCTGTGGAAGCGGTCCTCGCCGGAGCGCCGGGTCACGCTGCGCGCACTGACCGTCGTCGCGTTCGTCTTCTTCCTGCTCTCGCTCGGCCCACGGCTGCAGGTCATGGGCGAGGAGCACAGCGACATCCCACTGCCGTACGCGCTGCTCGCGGACATCCCGCTGTTCGACTCGGCACTGCCGGTCCGCTACACGCTGGTCGTCGTACTGGTCTTCGCGATCGTGCTGGCGCTGCTGGCCGACGAGTTCGTCGCCGGTGAGCTCACGGCCCGGCTCACCGTCGGCGCGCTGATCGTGGCCGTGCTCGCCCCGATCGCCCCGCTGCCGCTGCGCACCCTGGAGCGGGCCCCCGAGCCGGAGTTCATCGCCGGCGGCGGGTGGCAGGAGTTCGTCACCCCGGACGGGGTGATGACGTCGCTGCCGCTCTCCATCGACGTGGCGGTCGACGGGATGCGCTGGCAGGCCTACACGATGGCGCGCGGCGGCGACGCCATGTTCCGCATCCCGGCCGGCTACTTCCTCGGCCCGCAGGACTACGAGGAGACCGGCCGGCACCTGGTGGGCCGGATCGGCGCACCGGACCGGCCGACCGACAAGTTGTTCTACAACGCCGCCCGCTGGGGTCAGGTCCCGAAGATCACGAATCTGGACCGGGCTCAGGCGCGGGTCGACTTCGGCTACTGGGAACTTCAGGCGATCTTCCTGCCGGCCGAGGTCACCGGCCCGAAGGGCCCGCTCAACCGGGACGCGCTGCTGCGCCTCACCACCGGTCTGCTGGGCGAGCCGCAGCAGGTACAGGACGTGCTGGTGTGGCGGATCACGCCCGGTGTGGATCCGGTCGACCGACCGGAGAAGAACTAGGGCCTCCGGCGGTCGATCAGAGCGACAGCACGGCCGCGCACTTGGGTGATCCGCCGGGCAGGGCCTACGCTGGCGGGCGTGACAGCTTCCGTCCTGACCGTCCTGCGCCCCGGCCTGGTCGACTACCTGGAGGCCTGGGCGGAGCAGAAACGCCTGCACGAGGCCGTGGTCGCCGGCACCCAGCCGGACACGATCCTCCTGCTGGAGCACCCCAGCGTCTTCACCGCCGGCAAGCGCACCGAGCCTGCCGACCGCCCGTTCGACGGCACCCCGGTCGTCGACGTCGACCGCGGCGGCAAGATCACCTGGCATGGGCCGGGCCAGATCGTGGGCTACCCGATCCTGCGCCTGCCCGATCCGGTCGACGTGGTCGCCTACGTCCGCCGCACCGAACAACTGTTGATCGACGTCTGCGCCGAGTTCGGCGTGACGGCCGAGCGCGTCGAGGGCCGCAGCGGCGCGTGGGTCCGGGCCACCGACGGCGGCCTCGACCGCAAGATCGCTCAGATCGGCATCCGGGTGTCCCGCGGCGTCACACTGCACGGCTTCGCCCTCAACTGCGACTGCGATCTGGCCAATTTCAACCGCTTCGTCCCCTGCGGCATCCGCGACGCCGGTGTCACCTCGCTGAGCGCCGAGGTCGGCCGCCCGGTTCCGGTCGCCGAGGTCATGCCGGTCGTCGAGCGTCACCTGTCGACACTGATCTGATGGCCCTCTACCGCAACCCCCGGGACAAGCGCGTCTTCGTCCCCCGCCCGGGCGGCGGCCTGGTGCTCAACTTCGGCCATCCGGTCGCCTGGGCCATCCTCGTCTGCACGACGATCGTCCCCTTCACGATCGTCGCGGTGGTCACCCTGGCCGTCCTCCTCTAGAAGACCCTTTTCGGTACGCCTACGTGTGCCGCCCGGGGCAGACGGCGATCCTGCTGCCCGGTCCGGCCCGTGCCGCCCGCGCCGGGCGCAGATCAGTGGTCCAGCCGACCCCCGAAACGCCCGCGCCCGGCACGGACCGGCGAGCCCACCGGCCTCCCGAGACCACTCGTGCCGGGCACGGCCAGTGGCGCGGTCAGCCCTGGGCCGCGGCGCTGGCCCAGGGCTGACCGGACATCGGCCCGGCGTCGTTCGGCTGGTCTGGTTCAGCTGGCGTTCAGGGCTGACCCTGCTGGCTTATCAATCAACGCTCGCTACCAGCGCATATCCGGTCCGGCCCCGCTTCGCCAGGCCTCACGACGCGGGTGCGGGGTAGCGGAGACCGGACCTGGATCAGGGATTCGATGACCGGCGACGGCGACGGCGATCGGCGGTCCACGGTCCGCGATCGGCGATCAGCGCTCCACGAGCGGCGATCGGCGCTCCACGAGCGGCGATCAGCGCTCCACGAGCGGCGATCGGCGCTCCACGAGATCGGCGATCAGCGCTCCACGAGCGGCGATCGGCGCTCCACGAGCGGCGATCGGCGCTCCACGAGCGGCGATCGGCGCTCCACGAGCGGCGATCGGCGCTCCACGAGATCGGCGATCGGCGCTCCACGAGATCGGCGATCGGCGGTCGGCGGTCGGCGGTCGGCGGTCGGCGGTCCAAGACCGATGAAGATCCGTCCGCTGCGGCGGTTGCGCATGTAGACGAGACGGTATTGCGTGGACGGTGTGCTCGTCGCTCGGCAAGACCGGCGAAGCAACCCGGCCGGCCGGTGATGGCTCCTCGGCGATCGCCGTTGCCGCTGCCCCGTGAACTCCGCCGTGTGGCACCGGCCGGCCGGCACACGCAACCACCGCCACGTTCACCGGCTGGCAGCGGACGCGGAGACGAATCGCCGTCCGGGGAGACGGGACACGGATTTCGGCTATCTGTGTTCGGCAGACGTGACACCCGCAACGGGTGTCGTCACACCCACTCCGGGTGTCGCGTTCTCCGAGCACACATCGCCCCGCACGCCGGCCCTCCGACCACCGGACGGCAGGGCGCCGGGGCGCCGGGGCGGCAGGGCGCCGGAACGCCAGGGCGCCAGGGCGACGGGACGCCGGAACGCCAGGGCGCCAGGGCGACGGGACGCCGGGGCGCCGGGGCGCACCGTTGGTGCGCTGTGTGTGCCCCGCCCGGCGGGCAGACGGGGTCGAGCGATTCGGCACGCACGCAGGGCCGGCACGGTCGCTCACGAGTGTCACAGCGGTGCTCGGGGACACCGTCGGTGCGCTCTGCGCCCCGCCCGCCCGGCGGGCGTGCAGACGGGCAGACGGGGCGGGGCGGGCAGGCGATTTGGCCGGCAGGGTCAGCCCTGATGCTGATGGCCGATTGTTCTCCCTGCCTTCCCGCGGCCGGTAGGTGCCGGCCGGCGCGCACGTAAGGCTCTGCGTGGTCGTTCACGGGTGTCACAGCGGTGGTCCGGGCACACGATCGGTGCGCTGTGCGCGCCCACCTGACCGGCACGGGCGGGGCGAGGGGGCGAGGGCGACCGATTTGGCCGGCAGGGTCAGCCCTGATAGCCAGCCGGAACAGAGCCCACGCCGGGTGGTCATCCCGACCCCGGGAGGGTCGGGATCCCGGATCCAACTCAGCCCGGCGCGGGCGGCACGGGCTTGAGTGGCAGTGAGATCGCGGTCTTCCGCGGCGGGTTCGGGTAGGCGTACACCTGAATGGGTTTTCAAGGGAGGCGCCACACCTGGAGCATGCCGTTGGGTTGCTGGCAGGCCAGGTGTCGATGGCTGCGGCGGCAGGCGCTCGACAGCGCTCCGGGGAGGACGCCGCGGGTCTCGCCGGTGTGCCAGTCGATCAGGTGGAGACCGTCGCCGCTGGGGCGTAGCAGCAGGTCGCCGAGGGGGAAACCGGGGCCGAGACCGGCACGCACGGCGCCGGTCTCGGGGTCGAGGACGGCGACTTGGCCGTCGATCCTCAGGGCCAAGCCGTCGACCCAGGCCGCCCAGTGGACATCGGTCCAGGTCACCGAGCCGTCTTCGGGGTCGAGGGCGTGCAGCCCGGAGCCGCCGGTGACGCAGACGCGGGTGCCGCAGGGCTCCACGTGCTTCGGCAGGGTGGATGGGACGCTCCACACTTCGGTGAGATCGGGCAGGTGCAGAGCCGTCACGGCGCGGTCGCCGTAGAGATAGGCGCGGTCGCCGATGATCCGGATCTGGGATTGCTCGCCCAGCGGGGACGCCTGATCGGTACGGCCGACCACCCGGCCGTCGGACCGCCGCAGGGTCACCGCCCCGCCGGTGTCCTCCAGGACCACCAGGTGTCTCTCGTCGGCGGCGGCCGACGCGGGAGCCCGATGGACGGTGCGCCACCAGGCGACCTCGCCGCTCGCCGCGTCGCGGAAGCCGAGGCGTGCGTCCCTGTCCCAGAGGAGCAGCCCATCGCCCGCGGGAAGCGCCAGCTCCAGGTTGGTGACCGCGTCGGCGCCGGTCCGGGCGTCGGCCACGATCACCGCGCCGCCGGTGTCGACGCCGATCACCACGACCGAGCCGGACACCGCCAGCACCGGCCTCCGGCCCAGCCATTCGGCCTGCCGCCGCCAGCGGAGCCGGCCGGTGTCGAGATCCTGGGCCAGGATGTCGACCCGGCCGTTCTCCAGCGGGCGGGTGCTGTAGAGGGTGTCCTCGGTGAGCTCCCAGGTGCCGGTGGCCTTCTCCGTGGTGGCCACCCGCTCCAGTGGCGGGACCGGGCGCTGCGGGTGATCCGGTCCGAGCAGCAGGGCCAGTGCCAGCACCAGGGCCGCCGCGGGACGCAAGCGCCGTGCCCGCGGCGGCGGAGTGGACGCGGGCGCCCGGTCGAGGTCGATGATCACGACGGCATTGAACAACTACGGCGCGACCCGGTGGATGTCGCGCGGGAACGCGGTGACCTCCCGGACGTTGGCGGCGCCGGTCAGCCGGGCCACGAATCGTTCCAGGCCGATCGCCCAGCCGCCGTGCGGTGGCATGCCGTAGCGGAAGGCGTCGAGGTAGCCCGCGTACGGCTCGAGCGGCTCACCGGCTCTGCCCAAAGCCGCCACGTAGTCCTCGTAACGGTGCAGCCGCTGACCGCCGGTCACGATCTCCAGGCCGCGGAACAGCAGGTCGAAGCCGTTCGACCAGGTCGGGTCGGCCGGGTCCGGATGGGTGTAGAAGGGCCGTTTGCGCATCGGGTAACCGGTCACGAAGACGAACTCCGACCCGTGTTCGCGCAACGCCCACTCCCCCACCGCCCGCTCGTGCGCGGGGGCGAGGTCGGGCTCGTCCGCCGGCGCCCCGGCGATCCGCAGCGCCTCGGTGAAGTGCACGGCCGGGAACTCCTTCGGCGTCTCCCGCTCCGTCACCTCGCTGAGCATCCCGGCGATCGTCCTGGTCAGGGCCGCCATCACGTCCCGGTGGTCGCGGACGAAACCCATCTCGGCGTCCAGCGACGTGTACTGGGCGAGGTGCCGCGCCGTGTCGCTCGGCTCGGCCCGGAACACCGGCCCCACCTCGAAGACCCGCTCCAGGACGCCGACCATCATCTGCTTGTAGAACTGCGGCGACTGCGCCAGAAAGGCGGGCCGCCCGAAGTAGTCGAGTGCGAAGACGTTCGCCCCCGACTCGGTCGCCGACGCGACGATCTTCGGCGTGTGGATCTCGACGAACCGTTGCTCCTCCAGCGCCCGCCGGAAACCCCTGGTCACGGCGGCGGCGATGCGCAGGTTCGCGGCCCGCGACGGATGCCGCAGCGCCAGCGCCGCATGGTCCAGCTGAGTGGGCAGACTCGCGCTCAGCGCAGGCCGATGCAGTTCGAACGGCAGGGGTACGGCCACCCGGCTCGTTTCCCGAAGTTGCGGGGAGGTCAGCTCGACACCCTGCGGCGCCTGCTCGTTGCGGGTGACCACGGCGGTCACCTCGACGACGCTCTCCTCGGTGAGCTGCTCCAACTGTTCGCGGACGGCCGGGTCGGTGACGACCACCTGGCTGAGCCCGGCGGCGTCCCGGACGATCAGGAAGGCCACCGATTTGAGCAGCCGCCTGCGGTGGACCCAGCCGGCGATCGTGGCCTTCGTGCCGGGTTCGATGGTCGCCAACTGGGTGGAGAGGATGCGTTGCACGGCGGTTACCTCCTCTGGTGTCTGCAACGCGGCCCCAGGGAGGTGCGGGCGAGCGGGATCCTCGCGGTACCACCGCACCTTCGCGCCCCTCGCCGGGGCGCCTCTTTGTCGTGCCGCGGCTCCGGGGTGTCTTCACGCTCCGGCGCTCGGGCCACCCTTCCCAGCTGCCGGGTGGCTCTCTCGGCCGGCGGATCGAAGCGTTACTCGGTCCCATCAACGCCGTTGGCGCGCACGTTAACAACGATCCACACCCGCTTCATCTCCTTTTCGAGTGGCAGCCGTCACCTCGAAGGTCACGTGAGCCTCGTCGCCCTCGTATCACGCCCGGCTACTGCGGGCGTATCTTCGGGTGGTGACTATTGCTCCCGAGGGCCGCCGCATGCTGCGCATCGAGGCGCGCAACGCCGAGACTCCCATCGAGCGGAAACCGCCGTGGATCAAGGTCAAGGCGAAGATGGGGCCGGAGTACACCGAGATGCGCGGCCTGGTGCAGAAAGAGGGCCTGCACACGGTCTGCCAGGAAGCCGGCTGTCCCAACATCTACGAGTGCTGGGAAGACCGCGAAGCGACCTTCCTCATCGGCGGTGACCAGTGCACCCGCCGCTGCGACTTCTGCCAGATCGACACCGGTAAGCCGGCCGAGTTCGACGCCGACGAGCCGCGCCGCGTCGGCGAGTCCGTCGCCACCATGGGCCTTCGCTACGCCACGGTCACCGGCGTCGCCCGCGACGACCTGCCCGACGGCGGCGCCTGGCTCTACGCGGAAACCGTCCGTCAGATCCACAAGCTTCAGCCCGGCTGCGGCGTCGAGCTGCTGATCCCCGACTTCAACGCCGAGCCGGACCAGCTCACCGAGGTCTTCGGCGCGGCACCCGAGGTCCTGGCCCACAACGTGGAGACCGTCCCGCGGATCTTCAAGCGCATCCGTCCCGGCTTCCGCTACGAGCGCTCCCTCGACGTGATCACCCAGGCCCGCGCGGCCGGCCTGGTCACCAAGAGCAACCTGATCCTCGGCATGGGCGAGGAGCGCGCCGAGATCTCCGCCGCCCTCCGCGACCTGCACGCGGCCGGCTGCGAGCTGATCACCATCACGCAGTACCTTCGCCCCACCCCGCGCCATCACCCGGTCGAGCGCTGGGTCAAGCCGGAGGAGTTCGTCGAGCTCCGCGAGGAGGCCGAGCAGCTCGGCTTCGCCGGCGTGATGAGCGGCCCACTGGTCCGCTCGTCGTACCGTGCCGGTCGTCTGTACCGGCAGGCTCTCGAAGCCCGGGGCTGAGCCTCTCACCCCACCGGGCGTGTTCGTTCCCCTAGAAGGACCCAGACACTCATCGGCTTCCGCGGACGGCCCTGACGCTGTCCAGGAACGCCTTCTGTGGCAATGACCAGCCAACATGCGGGACCGCCGAGACGATCATGAGTTCGCCTCACGAACGGTGAGAGCCCCGCACCCACGGGTGCAGGGCTCCCCACGGGGACCGGCTACTTCTTCTTGCCCTTCTTGGACTTCTTGCCCTTCTTGCCATTCCCCTCCGTGCCCCATCGCGCCTCCGCGACCTCGGGAAGGAGGACGGGCGAGAGCAACCTCAAGAAGATCATGGCGAGCGGAGCCAGCCAGGCCCACCACGGCACCAGCGAGCCCGGCCCGACCAGCATCTCGACCACGCCATTACTCACCTCGACTGCGGTATCCATCATCTGCCTCCGGGGGAAGGACTCGGGTGGGTGACACCCACCTCGCTTGAGGAGTCGGCCCCCACTATCGGACCGCCGCCGCACGCCATTAGCGTTTCGAAGTGGCCGGGGCCGGCGGCACCGAGTACGGCCGCCCGCCGGATGCGCGCTGCACCGGATGGGTGGCTAGCCGTCGAGAAGACCGAGGCGGTGGGCTACGGCGGCCGCCTCCACCCGGTTGGTGACCTCCAGCTTGGCGATGATGCGGGAGACGTGAACGCTCGCCGTCTTCGGGGAGATGAACAGGCGCTGGGCGATACGGCTGTTGCTCTGCCCTTCGGCGACGAGACGCAACACCTCGCGTTCGCGAGCGGTCAGCACCTCGGTGCCGGCCGCGGGGGCGGAACCGCCGCCGACGCCGAGCCGGCGGGCCAAGGTGTCGGCGGCCGCCGCCAACGGCACAGCGCCCAGCGCTGTCGCGATCGCGCAAGCCTCGGTGATCGCCTCCGTCGCGGCCTGACGGTCGGCGGCGACCGCCTCCGCGTAATCGAGCAGAGCGGCGGCCAACTGGTACGGCTGCCCGTCCACACGCCAGGCCTCGACCGCATCCCGCCACCTCTCGGCACCGCCGTCGAGCACGGCCCGCACCTGTGCGGCATAGGCCAGCTCCGCCGGATAACGCCGCGGCAGACGGTCAGCGGCCGCCCGGATCAGCGAGGCGAGGTCGGTGCCGCCCGTAGCCGGTGACAGTTCGGACGGTGGCGGCTCGCTCCCCCGCGGCTCAGCCAACAACGCGTCCGGCCGCGAGGCGTGAGACCGGTCAAGCTGTGCGGAGCCGACCTGGCCCGCGGCCACCGCGGCATCGAACCGCGCAACGTGAGACCGGTCAAGCTGTGCGGAGCCGACCTGGCCGGCGGCCACCGCGGCGGCGGCCAGCAGCGACCATGAGTAGCGCGGCTGCTCGTAGAGGTGCGGATCCTCGAGGGCGCCCGCGGCGACCGCACGAGCCGCTTCCCGGTCGCCTGCCTGGAGGAACGCCAGAATGCGCAGCTCCAGCAAGCCGAGGCGAAGGTCGACGTTGAGGAACGGCTTGGCCAGGAACGTGACCGCCCGGCTGACCAGCGCGTCCGCACCGTCATGGCCGCGGGCCAGGCGGAGGCGGGCGCGCAGTCGCAGCCACGGGACGGCCAGGGTGCCGGGCGGATCCTGACGGCCGGCTTCGGCCAGGCGGGCGTCGGCCTCGTCCCAGCGGCCCAGGGCCATCAGGGCCTCGGCGTGGTTGGCGAGCAGGTAGACGCCGGTGGTGCGGCTGACACCGACCAGGTCGGCGTGGGGGACGCCTTCGGCGGCCGCGGTGGCGGACTCCTGATAGGCGCCCAGCTCATACAGCGCGTCGGAGAGGTGGACCAGGCCCTGTGCCAGGTTGGGGATGTCGCCGGAGGCCCGGGCGCGCTCGACGGCCCGGCGTTTGGCGGGCAGGCCCTCCTCGGCGGGCAGGTGGCCGCTGCACGCGTGACCGAAGGTGATCTCGGCGGCGATCCGCGAGGCCTCGTCGCCGAACTCGGCGGCCGACGTCATCACCTGGGACGCGATCCGCCCGGCCACCTCGCCGTCGATGCGGGCGAAGACGTGGGCCACGTCGCCGAGCAGTTTCAGCCAGGGCAGATCGCGGGGCGCCGGCTCGAGCAACCGGTACGCCTCCCGGGCCTCGGCCGCCCCGTCGCTCTTGCCGGCGTTGCGCAGCAGTTTGGCCCGCCGGATGAGCAGCCGGGCGGCCCGGGTCGGCTCGGCCTCGCTGTCGAGGTCGGCGAGGGCGGCCCGGGTGAGCCGGCCGGCCCGCCCGTGGTCGCCGGCGTCGATCGCCGCGAGGGCCGCCTCCTCCAGCAGGTCGAGGTGGCATTTGCCGAGCAGTTCGGCGGCGTCGGGCACCTGCTCCCACAGTTCGAGGACCCGCTCCAGGAGGCGAGCCTGCTCGGCGAACGCGTATCGGCGGCCGGCGGCGTCGGCGGCCCGCCCGGCGGCGACGAGGGCCCGGGCGTGGTCACGGGCGCAGAACCAGTGGTGGGCGATCTCGGCGGGCGCCCGGTCGGCGGCGACCAGGTGCGGCTCGGCCTCGACCGCCTTCGCATACCGAGCGTGGAGCCGGGACCGCTCGCCGGGCAGCAGGTCGTCGTGGACGGCCTCGCGCACCAGGGCGTGCCGGAACTCATAGCCCCCGTCGGGGTCGAAGCCGATCATCTGGGCGGCGACGGCGGCCCGCAGCGCCGACTCGAGGGTGGCCTCGTCGACGCCGGCGACCCGGGCGAGCAGCTCGTGGCCGAACCGGGTGCCGCCGACCGCGGCGATCCGCAGCATCCGCTGGGCCGGCTCGGGAAGCTGGTCGACCCGGGAGAGCAGCAGGTCGCGCAGGGTCTCGGGGATGTCGCCGCAGCGCGGGTCGGCGGAGGCGGCGAACTGCTCGATGAAGAACGGGATGCCCTGCGCGCGCTCGCAGACCGCGTCGACGGTGGGCCGGTCGGGCTCGCCGCCGAGCAGGTGACCGAGCAGCTCGGCGGTGCCGTCGCGGTCGAGCCGGTCGAGGTCGTGGCGCTGCACGCCGCGGACCCGCTCCAGCTCGGCCAGGAACGGCCGCAGCGGGTGGCCGCGGTGCAGCTCGTCCGTCCGGTACGTCACGACGAGCAGCAACCGCGGCACCCGGGCCGAGCGGACCAGGAAACCGATCAGGTCGCGGGTGGACCGGTCGGCCCAATGCAGGTCCTCCACCACGAGAACCACCGGGCGCTGCTCCCCGAGCCGGGCGAACAGCGATCCGACCAGCTCGAACAGATGGCCGCGGTGGCTGCCGCCGAACTCCGGCGGCAGCCCCAGCTCGGGCAGGAGCCGGGCGAACTCGGCCTCCCGCCCGCCGAACACGGAACGGCCCTCGTGGCGGGCCAGCTCGCGCAGCGCCGCAGCGAACGGGGCGAAGGGCAGACCCTCCTCACCCAGCTCGAGGCACTGCCCGACCAGCACCCGCGCGTCCAGGCCGCGGGCGAACTCCTCGACCAGCCGGGTCTTGCCGACACCGGCCTCGCCGCCGACCAGCAGGGCCGGAGCCTCCGCGCCGACGGCCCGCTTGAACGCGTCGTGCAGCGCGGCGAGGTCGGCATCCCGCCCGACCAGGACCGTGCTGTGCGCATTCACCGCCATGAGGTCGAGCATGCCACGCCCCTACGACAGATTTTTCGGCCCGATCACGATGCGGGAGGCTGCCGTACGGTTCGCCTCCACCTGTGCCATCGGCCGGCGTGGTGTGCCCGTACGGTCGCGGCTTCCCGGACGAGCCGGTGGTCCTCCGAGTCCTTGACGAACTCGTCGAGGCGCTCGCGAACCAGGCGGAACTGAGTGTCGGGGTCGCTGAAGGGAATCATTTCCGGGGCTCCTGTCGGTTGTCGTGACACCGACTCTTCGCCCGAAGGCGTCCACCGGGCATGGGGCGGCCGCCTCATCCGCGGGCCGGCCCCCTCCTTACCTGTGACAGTCCAGGTCCCCGGGACGCCGTAAGGTACCTGAGCCCCACTACACTTTGCGGCTATGGCAAAACCCCAGGAGAAGGTGTCGTTCCGCGAGCGGCTGAAGCAGATCGGCCAGGTGTTCGCGTTCACGGCGAAACAGGACAAGTGGTTCGTTCCACTGGCCATCGCGGCGGTGGTCGTCCCGCTCACGATCACCGTGGTCGTCGTGGTCCTGACGAACGCCTACCTCTGGATCCCGGTCGGCATCCTGTTCACGATGCTGGCCGTCCTGATCGTGCTCAACCTGCGGTCGAACACGGCGATGATGAACGTGGCGGAGGGCCAGCCAGGCGCCGCCGCCTCGCTGATGGAGAACATGCGCGGCGACTGGCGGGTCCGTCCCGCCGCCGCTTCGACCACGCAGTTCGACATGGTGCACGTGGTGATCGGCCGGCCCGGCGTCATCCTGCTCGCCGAGGGCGACCCGGCGCGCGTCCGCAACCTCCTCGGCCAGGAGCGCAAGCGGCTGGTCAAGGTGATCGGCAACGCGCCGCTCTACGACTACGTCATCGGCACCGGCGAAGGGCAGCTCCCCGTCCGCAAACTGCGGTCGACCATGATGCGCCTGCCACGCAACCTCACCGGCAAGGACGTCAACGCCCTCGACAAGCGCCTCGGCGCGCTCATGTCGCGGCCCCAGATGCCCAAGGGCGCGATCCCGAAGAGCATGCGGCCGAGCAAGGGCGCGTTCCGCCAGCAGCGCCCCCGATAACCCCGGATCCGGTACGCGGCGGGCCGCCCACAAACACATCCGGGCCGCCCCGCCGAGCCACGCGAGCAAGGCGCCCGCTCACGCCTTTGCCGCGCCCGCCGGGCTGAGCCTGATCGGGCGGCTGGCGCCGCACGATCCGTCCCGGGCGGCTGGCGCCGCACGGGCCACCGGGTCCGGCTGACTTGCTCCGCGGCAAAGCGGGGGACGTTGAGTGCACCGCCGTAGGGGTAGGTGGGCGTTCCGGGGATCGGCCTACGGAGCGATACGGCGGCGGGCACCGGGGCGTCCCGTTTCGGGGGTCTGGCGCGCGTCGGGCGTACCGAAAATGGGGTTGAATCATCGACAGGGGCCTTCATGATTCGTTTGGGGCGCTAGCCTCGGGTCTACGCCGCTTTCCGGCGGTCCACGCCGGACGGTGACGCAGACTCGCACGAAGGAGCTCCGCTCGTGGTCAGCACCCTGGCGGTCCCCGGCACGTACCCGACTCTTCGCGACGCGCTCGAGGTCGCGCCCGACGGGGCCGTCGTCGTCCTGGCTCCCGGCACCTACCGGGAGCGCGTCGAGCTGGCCGGCCGCCGTCTCACGATGCGCGCCTCCGGGGATCCCGGCTCCGCGATCGTGGACGCGTCCGGTCTGGACGGTCCGGCGCTCGCCGTGTCGTCGGGTGAGGTCGAGGTGGAAGGCCTGGCGCTGATCTCGGACGATTATCCGGCCGTGGCGGTCGGCGGCGGCCGGGTGCGGCTGCGGCGCTGCGAGTTGTCCGCGGGGTTCGGTTCGGCGCTGCACGCCGACGGCGGCGCCATGGTCGACGCCATCGAGGTGCGGGTGGTGCGCGGCCAGCACGGCTTCGTCTACTCCGACGCGGGCGGCACCGTCGACTCGTGCGAGATCCGCGGCGTCTCCGACGACGGGGTGATCGTGCGACTGGGCGCCGACCCGGAGATCCGCGGGACCAAGGTGAGCGACTGCGGCTACCGGGGGGTGTACGTCTACCAGTCGGCTCGCCCGGTGATCGAACGCTGCGAGGTCTCCGGCGCCGGTGACGCGGGCATCGTGGTGGCCTACGCGAGCGCGGCCCGGATCGTGGAGACCTGGGTGCATCAGACCTCCGGGCCGGGGATCGTGATCGGGCCGGGCTGCACCGCGGTGGTCGAGCAGTGCCGGGTCGAGCAGACCGGGGAGCCGCCCGTCTCGGTCGACCCGGGCGCCAAGGCCACCGTGACGTTGAGCGACGCCGGCGGGTTGCCGCAGGCGGGGGTGGTCGCGGCGGGCGCCGCTCAGGACGCCGCCGAGGTGGACCGGCTGCTCACCGAACTCGACTCGATGATCGGCCTGGCCGGTGTGAAGAACGAGGTCCGTGCCCTGATCGACGAGATCCAGGTGAACGAGTGGCGGCGCGGCGCGGGACTGTCGGTGGGCGCGGTCAGCCACCATCTGATCTTCACGGGCGCCCCGGGGACCGGGAAGACGACCGTCGCCCGCATCTACGGCCAACTACTGAAAGCGCTGGGTGTGCTGCCGAACGGGCGGTTCCGGGAGGTGTCCCGGCGTGACCTGGTGGGGCAGTACATCGGGCACACCGCGGAGAAGACCACGTCGGTGTTCGAGGACGCGATGGGTGGGGTGCTGTTCATCGACGAGGCGTACACGCTGGCCCGGGCCGGCGGTGCCGCCGCCGACTTCGGTCAGGAGGCGATCGACACCCTGGTGAAGCTGATGGAGGACCACCGGGACCAGGTCGCGGTGATCGTCGCCGGCTACACCAAGGAGATGTCCGACTTCCTGGACGCCAACTCCGGCCTGGCGTCCAGGTTCGCCAAGACGATGGAGTTCGAGAACTACGGGCCGGACGAGCTCGTGATGATCGCCGACCGGATCGCCCGGCACGACGACTACGTCTTCGACGAGGGTCTGCCGGAGGCGCTGTACGACCACTTCGGACAGCTGGAGCGGAGCCGGAACTTCGGCAACGCCCGGGAGGCCCGCAAGCTCCTGGAGGGGATGCGCAAGGCGCAGTCGGGCCGGCTGCGGGCGATGGGCCGGATGCCCAGCCGCGACGATCTGCGGACGCTGATGCTCGCGGACCTGCGGGTGGCGACCCGCTGAACTACTTTGGGATGGCGAACCGATACCGACGGTAGGGGGAGCGACGGGTGCACCGGGGTGAGGGACCGACGTACGGCGCCACCGCGCGCGAACCCGCCTACGGCCCGCCACCCACCACACCAGGACCCGGATACGGCCCGCCACCCACCACACCAGAGCCCGGCTACGGCCCGCCGCACGCTGTGCCGGGGCCCGGCTACGGCCCGGCGCCTGCCCAGCCCGGGCCGGTCTACGGCGGCCCGCCGCCCGCAGTCCAGCCCAGACCGCCCCGGTATGGTGCGGTGACCGCCGCGGCGGCGCCCCTGCGGCCGCCGGGCACGCCGGTTCGGGGTAGCGCCGCGCCACCGCCCGCACCGGCGCCGGTCCCGCGGGCCGCGCCGCAGTACCAGCCGCCGGAGGCGGTGGTCCGGGCGGTGCCCCGGCGAGGGCATCTGGGGCCGTTCAGCCTGGCGCAGATCGTCGCCGCCGAGGCGTCGGCGCTGGCTCTCGTCTTCGCGCTCACGCAGAATCCGGTCACGCTGGCCGTCACCACGGGTGGTGCGGCGGCGGTGCTGTTCGTCTTCTTCTCCCGCAGCCGCAACCGCTGGTGGCTGGAGCACCGGCGGATCGCCGCCGATCACCAGCGGCGCCGGGCCGCCCGTTCGGACCCCAGGGCCGGGCCGGTGCTGGCGGCGCTGCGTTCGGTGGCGCCCGGGCTGACCGTGCGGGACGTGACGGCCTCCGACGGCACGGTCGGGGTGGCCCGCGACGAGGCCGGCTGGTACAGCGTCGTGGCGGTCGATCCGGCCGCCGCCGGGGTGCCGCTCGACTCGCTGGTCGGCGCTCTCACCGGCACCGGGCAGCCGGGCCTGGTGATGGAGCTGGTCACGCACACGGTCCCGGCGCCGAGCCCGGACGTGCCGGCCGCGTCGCCGTCCGGGGCCTCCTACCGGCAGCTGGTCGAGTCGGTGAGCGCCGGGCCGGTTCCGGCATACCGGGAGACGTCGATCAGCGTCCGGATCGACGCGCAGACGCTGGCCGAGGCGCTGCTCGACCACACCGCGGACCCGGAGGCGGCCGCCACGCTGGTCGCCGGGCTGGGCCGGAAGGTGGCGGCCGGGCTGCGGCGGCTCGGCGTCACCGGCCGGCCACTCGACGCCGACCAGTTGCTCGGGTTGCTCGCCCGGTCCTGTGATGTCGAACCGTGGGCGCTGGCCGACGGTCCCGGGGTGGACGAGACGTGGACACACTGGCGGTCGGCGCGGCTCGTTCACCGGACGTACTGGCTGAAGACCTGGCCGGCCTCGGCCACCGAGATCGGCTCGCTGTTCGCGTGGGCGGCGACTGCCCCGGCGGCGCAGACGAGTGTGGCGCTGACCCTGCGCGCCGGTGACGGCGACGAGGTGGCGGTGCGGGCGTTCATCCGGCTCGCCACCCGCCCGGACGCCGATCTGGCCGCCCTCGACCGGGTTCTCCAGGAGGGCGTGCGCCGGGCCGGCGGCGAGCTCCAGCCTCTCGACGGCGAGCAGGGCCCCGCCGCCTACGCGACGGCCCCGACGGGAGGCGGCGCGGGATGAGCCATCCGTGGCAGCCGGAGAACGGGGCCGCCTACCAGCAGCAGCCGGTGCCCGCCCAGCGGGAGCCGGGACAGGTGACGTCGGGGCGGGCGTCGGTGCCGGTGCCGCGGCCGGTGGCCGCGCCCGCTGAGCCGTTCACCCAGCAGCAGGCTGTCGCCGAGCCGGTGGCCCGAGGGCTGTCGGCTCCGGCGCTGACGTCGGCGCCGCTGGCCAGGCCGGGGGCTTACGCGCCGGAGCGCCCGCCGGACGGTCCGCCGGCGGGGCCGGACGACGGTGCGGACGGCCGGGACCGGAGTGGGCCGTCGGGTCGGACCAGCAGGCTGCGGATCGGCTGGCACGCGATCCACCGGACCGGGCTGCGGCGGGTGACGGCCGCCCCGAGCGCGGCGGCCGGGCTGCTGCTCGGGCGGGATCAGCAGCAGGCGCCGGTGCCGTTGCGACTGTTCGCGCCCGATCCGGTGCGGGTCACGCTGGTCGGCGGGGTGTGGGCGGCCCAGTTGCTCATCTTCAGGGCGTTCTCGGTGGGCGTGCGGGTGGTCGTGGTGACGACCGAGCCACGGGCGTGGGCCGGGTTCGGGGAGCGGGCCACCGGGCAGCAGCATCGGCTCACCGTGATCGGGCAGGAGCCGGGCGGGCCCTACGGCGGGACCGCCCAGACACCGCTGTTGACCGTTTTCGATCTGGGGATGACCGGGCCGATGACGAGTCCGCCGTTGGGCCCTTGGCACTCCCAGCTGACGATTCTGCGGCAGCTGGACCGGCCGGGTGTGGCGGCCGTGCAGGAGGCCGGACTGGTGACGCTGCAACGTCTCGGCGGCGACGAGGCGACCCTGGCGGCGGCCACTCTGAAACTGCGCCCGCAGAGCGGCCAGCTCCTGCAGTCCATGAACGACGACATGATGGCCTTGATCGGCGACGGCGACGACCGTTACCTGTTCCTCAATCAGACCCCGATCGAGCAGCAGTACGTCGGCCTCCCCCGCCGCTGACGTCCCCGGGTTCGGCTGGTTCTCGGTGCTGACCCTGCCGGCCACGTACTTCTCCCGCACCTCCCGAGGCCCGGACGCAACGGACGGCACGCACGTCGAGCCCTGCGTGGTCGCTCGCGGGTGTCACAGCGGTGGCCGGGGCGCACGGTCGGTGCGTTGTGCGCGCCCACCCTGCGGGGGCGAGCGATTCGGCCGGCAGGTCAGCACTGACATCCCTGCTGGCCAAATCGCCCGCCCGCCGGGCGGAGGCGCAGCGCACCGACGGTGTGCCCCCGGGCACCGCTGTGACACTCGTGAGCGACCACGCCGGGCCCTGCGTGCGTGCCGAATCGCTCGGCCCCGTCTGCCCGCCGGGCAGGCACACACAGGCACCAACGGTGCGCTCTGGCGCTCTGGCGCTCTGGCGCTCTGGCGTCCCGGCGTCCCGGCGTCCCGGCGTCCCGGCGTCCCGGCGTCCCGGCGTCCCGGCGTCCCGGCGTCCCGGCGTCCCGGCGTCCCGGCGTCCCAGCGTCCCAGCGTCCCAGCGTCCCAGCGTCCCAGCGTCCCGGCGTCCCAGCGTCCGGTGGGCGGAGGGCGGAGGGCCGGCGTGCTGGGCGATGTGTGCTCGGAGAACACGACACCCGTAGTGGGTGTGACGACACCCGTTGCGGGTGTCACGTCTGCCGAACACAGATAGCCGAAATCCGTGTCCCGTCTCCCCGGACGGGGACTCGTCTCCGCGTCCGCTGCCAGCCGGTGAACGTGATGGTGATTCCGTACGACGGCCGGCCGGCGCCACACGCTGGAATTCACGGGGCAGCGTCAACAGCGATCGCCGAGGAGCCACCGCGACCGGCCGGGTCGCTTCGCCGGTCTTGCCCAGCGACGAGCACACCGCTCAAACAATGCCGTCCACATGCGCAACCACCGCAACGGACCGATCTTCACCGGTCTTGGACCGCCGATCGCCCGTCGCCGTCGCCGTCGCCGTCGACGGTCATCGAATCCCTGATCCAGGTCCGGTTTCCGCTACCCGGCACCCACGTCGTGCGGCCTGGCAAAGCGGGGCCGGACCGGATATGCGCTGGTAGCGAGC
>NZ_JBFAMR010000068.1:0-44336 GCF_040656595.1 Actinoplanes sp. NPDC049802 | reverse complement strand
GTGCGGGCCCATCCTGACGTCACAATCATGATCGTCCCGCACGGCCATCTTCATGATCGACGCGGGTCACTCAGCTATCGCGCACCAAGTCGTAAGGGAACGGTTTCCTACGGCCGTTGCGGCGTTTCTAGGGGGCAGTGCTCCTACCTCACGGCGGACCGCCTGGTCGGATCTGGATGTCGTGGTGGTGCTGGACGGGCCGCCCGCGCCGTTTCGGGAGACTCTCCGGTTCCAGGGATGGGTTGTCGAGCTGTTCGTGCACACGCCGACCTCGCTCGAGTACTACTGGGACTTCGACGCTGAACGGCGGCGTACGCCGTTGCTGCACATGGTTGCCGAGGGCGTCGTCCTGGTTGACGGAGACGGGTCCGCGGCGAGATTCCGGGATCGGGCTGCGGGGCTGCTCGCGGCCGGTCCGGCAACGCCCAGCGCTGAGTCCGTCGACTATCAGCGATATCTCCTCACCGATCTGGTGGACGATCTGCGCGGTTGTTCCGATCCGGTGGAACTCGCCTATCTGGCGGCGACCCTGATGCTGGCAGCTTCGGACCTCCTGCTCCTGGTCGGCAACCGCTGGTCGGCACGCGGCAAGTGGCTGCCGCGGCGGGTCGGTGAGGTGGCGCCCGACCTGCCCGGGCGGCTGGCCACGGGACAGCGGGCGGTCGTCGTGGACGGCGATCGGGAGCCGCTCATCGCCGCGGTGCTGGACGTTCTCGCGTCTGCGGGCGGGCCGCTGCAAGAAGGATTCGTGCTGTCCGGCAAAGATCCGGACCGAGACGCAGAGTGACGTGCCAGAAGCAGGGAACTCCACAATGCACGTTTTGACCTGTGCGAACCCTCCGATTTTTGCTCGCCGAATTGTCAACATGGTGGCGTTCATCACTCACAGTAACTACAACCTGGAGTCATGCCATCACTTAAAAGTGAGCTATTTCGATAGCTCTCTCTTTTCGTGTGCGTTACGAAGTTGTCGGAATACGCAACGTCGCGAATCTTGGGTATTGTCTCCTCGCCCCCCACCGTCGCGGCGAACGGAGGAAGAACCGTGACTGGAACCACCAATCACTCCTTGCGGAACGACCTGGAAGATGTTTACGGCCGATATGAGGAGCTCCGTTCCGGAGTGGACGAACTCCAGCGCAGCCTGGCCACCATGCAGGTGAGCGCCGAATCCGAGGACGGCGCCGTCCAGGCGACCGTGGACGCGGACGGCCGCCTCGTCAATCTTCGGCTCGACCAGCAGGCCTGCCGGGAATGGAACGTGGAAACCCTGGCCCGCGTCATCGTGGAAACGGTCCAGCACGCCTCTGCCGGCACATCACGTCAGATCGAATCCCTGGTGACCAACCACCGCGGCACGGACAACGACTAGACCACCCGGCGTTCAGAAGCGCGGCGCACGTCTCCAACCAGACGATCAGGCGCCGCGCTTGGCCGTGTCACCCCTGCAGGCGCCGGCACTCAGCGCATGGATGATCAGCGCGAGATCCTCCGGTGGGAGGCCATCGGGGCTGCGGGCGCACGGACCGCCTCGCAGCCGGCTGTGTCGCCCGACGACCATATGACGTCGCTGTCCAGCATCTCCGCCGCGGATTGCCTGGCCGGCCTCGGGTGCGGCGAGTCCCCGGAGCGCTGACACGACCAGATCGATCGCCGCGCGTGGCAAGAGAAGCCGGGCGATCCGCGATCTTGGTGATGTGAGAGGTGTTCGTCGAGGTGAAAGCGACTGAGAACCGGTTCAGATCGCCATGTCGACGAAGCGGGAGAGGTGCAGCTGAGCGGCCACCGTCACGGTGTCGGTCGGGCCGTTTCGGTGCTTGGCAACGATGAAGTCGGCCTCGCCCGCGCGTGGGGACTCCTTGTCGTAGTAGTCGTCACGATGCAGCAGGATGACCACGTCGGCGTCCTGCTCGATGGAGTTGTGCACGGCTATGCCGTCAGCGATGAAGTTGTGCGCTCCCACCACGGTGGCGTCGTAGACCGTTTCGACACCGTCGGCGGTGATGTCGACGATCTCGTCCCAGGTCACGTCGTTGGTGGCCAGCATCTCCAGCTCGTTGTCCTCCAGCACCGCCGCGACCCGTGCGATCCGGTCACGTGACGGGTCATGCTCCCACAGCACGAAACCGCTGGAACGGGTGCCCGTCACGGAGGCGAACTGTCGATGTGTCAGGCCTCGCTCGGCGAGGATCCCTCGCACGCGCTCCCACACCTCTCGCGGAATCGTGTCCACGTCGGTGTTGGACTTGAGGTCGTGCAGCCGTCGGCGCAACGCTTCGGCAGCCTCACCACGCATGCCGTGAACCCCGATGACCCGGCAGAACGCCTCCTGGTCACCGGCTTCGTAGACATGCAGACGGTAGGTGTCCCGGTGGCCGGCTTCGCGGGCCACGTCGATCCGGCTTTGGATACCGAACCGCCACAACAGCCGTGCCACGTCGTCGCACAGGCGGCGGCTGGTGGAAGCGTAGTAAACCTGTCCGGCGGGCTCGTTGCCGTCCGACGGCCTCAACCGCGCAGAACCGTCGGTCGCCCATAGATGCCGCAGGAACAGAGCGATCTGCCCCTTCGGCAGGCTGAAAACCGGATCGGGAACGAACTTCTCGTGGCTGCGCTTTCCCAGGAGCCCCAACTGCTCCACCCACACGGCGACCGGATCGAGCTGCCCTTGCGGGCGGCTGTACGGAGCGGTCAGTGGCAATGTGGCACACCGCGCCTGCTGGTAGTCGTCGTGCACGGCAGTGATCCCGAAATGACTGGCAGCGTCCCGGACTGCTTCCAGGCTCGCCTGATCGATGCCGGCGTACCGGAGCGACTGTCGCGGAAGCATCGAGCCGTCACCGATCAGGTGAGCGAGCAGAACAACCTGCCGGTCGTCCCACGTCGTCGTCTGCTCCGGGGCACACACGTGTCGCGGTGCGGCGATACGAGCTCCGACGCGCAGATCACCGAGCGGAGTCCACCCGGTGTAGGTGAGGAACGGGTGGTTCGCGGTCGCGCGGATCTCGCGCCCGGATGCCAGGCGCATCCGGAACACCGGCTTCTCACCGGTGCTGAACACGTGGGTGAGATGTCGTCGCACATACCTCAGGCGCTCGTCGAGCGCCCACACGGGAACGTCACGGGCGCCGGTGGCGAACAATTCACCCATGCTGGTCTCCGCACCGGTGTCGGCGCGCAGGACCCGGGTCTCGGCGGTGAGGCAGCCGGACTCACGCAGGTCGGACAACTGGGGGCGCTTGTCGGTGCGCTGCTCGGGGCCACGGTTCAGCTGGCTGACCGCGATCACCGGGCACTCGATCTCCTTGGCCAGCAGCTTGAGACCACGGGAGAGCTCCGAGACCTCCTGCTGACGGCTCTCGGTCTTCTTCGGCGACGACATCAGCTGGAGATAGTCGATGACCAGAAGCCGCAGATTGTGGCGCTGCTTGAGGCGGCGTGCCTTGGCCCTGATCTCCATGAGGTTCATGTTCGGCGTGTCGTCGACGAAGATCGGCGCCTGACTGATCTCGCCCATCCGGCGGGCCAGCTTGGTCCAGTCGTCATCGGAGAGCTGCCCGGATCGCAGGGTGTGCAGCGGCACCCGCGCCTCGGCGGAGAGCAGTCGCATCACCATCTCGATCTTGCTCATTTCGAGCGAGAAGATGGCGCTGGCGTGACCGTGCTGGATCGCCGCGTTGCGGGCGAAATCCATGCTGGCGGTGGACTTACCGAGACCGGGACGGCCGGCCACGATGATCAGCTGACCGGCGTGCAGGCCGTTGAGGAGGCGATCGAGGTCCTGGAAGCCGGTGGGCACACCGGTCATCACGCCACCGGAGGCGCCGACCGCCTCGATCTCGTCGAGGGTGGGCTGAAGCATGTCACCGAGAGCCGCGAAGTCCTCGCTGACGCGTTTCTCGGTCACGTCGTAGATGGCCTGCTGAGCCAGGTCGACGATGTCGTCCACATCACGTCCGCCGTGGCCGTTCGCGCCGTACCCGAGCTGGACGATCTTGGTGCCGGCCTCGACGAGGCGGCGGAGAATGGCCCGTTCCGAGACGATCCGAGCGTAATAGGCGGCATTCGCCGCGGTGGGGACACTTTCGATCAGGGTGTGCAGGTAGGGCACACCGCCGATGCGCTGGAGCTCGCCCATGTCGGCGAGGGCCGCCGCGACCGTCAGCGCGTCAGCCGGCTCACCGCGACCGTAGAGGTCGAGAATGATGTCGTAGATGGTCGCGTGGACCGGACGGTAGAAGTCGGTGACCTTGAGGATCTCCACGACATCGGCGATCGCGTCCTTGGAGAGCAGCATGCCCCCGAGGACGCCCTGCTCAGCGGCCACATCCTGAGGTGGGGCCTTGTCGTAGCCGCTGTTGCCGCCGCCGTCGTGCGGTCCCTTGCCGTTGCCGCCCCCGGTGAAGGAGCCACCACCGCCCTGGGACGGCGGCCGCGACTCAGGCCTCGCGTCGTCGGTGATCGACACCCCGGACTCCCCCTCCACTCGGCCATGGCCGCTCTCACGATCGAACCGCCCCGGCACACAACCTTTTCGACTGATCCGGCACCGGATTCAGTGGTTCGTTCCGATCAAAGTCCGCACGTGAGGCTGGACCACTGTACGAATCAGCAGCCCACCCACCCAACTGCGCCGGTGGACAAACCTCTGGACAACCTGTGGACAGCGGGCCCGACTCCTGTGGGTAGCCCTGTGCACACCGTGTGGACAACTTCTGGGGACAGCGAACCCGAGCAGGGGATTCGCTGTTCCTTCCTGTGGAGGGCAGAAAAGGTTCTGGATCTGCGGAAATACCGACTCGGGTGAGCAAGCCATCGCACTGAGGCGTTGCGGTTCCGTCTCGGGCACGTCACCCTTTTCAGGTGGACCAACGGGAGTGGGACTACGGCACCCGCATGTCGCGCAGTCGGCGCGCTGCGGGGTCTTGGCCCACCCGGGAACCGGAGGTCCAGGAGCCGGAGCCCCGTTGGGCCTCTCTGACCGACACCGGAAGCATGGCGCCCAGCGATGAAGCGCTGGCCTGGCAGCGCCGTGCCGATGACTGGGCACAGCAGGCCGAGGTCGAGCCGTACAACGGCGGTGGCGGTCGAGCCGTCGAGCCCGCCAATCGCTGGTCCTCCGAGGTGACCTCGACCGGACGTCCCACCTTCCCGGCGGACGGCGTCGGCTGGCGGACCGAGACCGCCGAGTGGCGGGCCACCGGCGCGCGCTGGCGTCAGACCACCGAGTGGCGGTCCGCCACCGGATCACATGTCTGGCGTTCCACCACCGAGGCGTGGCGGGACGAAGAGGAGGAAGCGGCCGCCGAGCGCGAGAAGCCCTCCATACCCGGCACAGCGTGGCCCACCCCGGATGCCGGCGCCGAGACCGAGACGCCGTCCTGGCGGCGCTCCGGGGACGGCCTTCGGGAGGAGCCCGCCGAGACGCCGTCCTGGCGCAGCGGCGATCGCGACGCCTCCTCCTCGTGGCGGCAGACCGACGGGCCGACCGCGACCAGCCCGGTCGAGCAGACCTGGTCCAAGAACAATCCGTCCTGGCAGCAGGAGCCGGCGCAGACACCCTCCTGGCAGCAATCCCGACAGGCGCCGGGTTGGCAGCAGCCGTCCACGCAGACACCGTCCTGGCAGGAACCACAGCAGACACCCTCGTGGCAGCAACCCTCGGCACAGTTGCCGTCCCGGCGCGAGTCACAGCAGACACCCTCCTGGCAGCAACCCTCGGCACAGTTGCCGTCCCGGCGCGAGTCACAGCAGACACCCTCCTGGCAGCAACCCTCGGCACAGTTGCCGTCCCGGCGGCGCGACCCGGGGACGACCGGTTCGTGGTCGACCGGATCCGCCGCGCCGGCCACCGGGCCGTCGTGGGACCGTTCCGACAGCCCGCCTCCGGGGGAGAACACCACCGGCATACCCCGTTGGGAGCGGACCGAGGCGCCGGGCTGGCAGCGGTCGGCCGCCGAGGATGCCCGCCATCTGGTCCGGGAGGACGACCGGGCGGCCTGGCGCCGCGAGTCGGATCACACCGAGCGGCCCACCCGGGTCGGCCGTCGCCGCGCCGCCGAGAGCGGCACCGCACCGGCCGGCGGCACCGGCTGGACGAGCGGCGCCGACACCGACAACTGGGCCGGGCACACCGACACCGGCAGCATCCCGGCCGTCTTCGACCAGGCCCCATCGCCAGACGCGACAACCTGGGGCACCCGCTCCGGGGCACCGTCACGCCGGGACCGCGGGCGTTACGCCGAGACCCCGTCGGAGCAGCCTTCGGGCCGGCGCGCGCAGCCGGAGGCACGTCCAGGCAGGCCGCGTTACAACGCCAATCCGACGAACTGGCGTGAGGACACGGCTTCCTGGGAGGCGGAACAGGACACCAGCAACTGGACGCGGGATCCGGACACCGGCCAGTGGAGCCGGGCCGAGGACGATCCAAGGGTGCTGGCGTGGCGGGCCGAGGCGGCCCGTCGTGAGTCCCTCAGGCAGGACGAACCACAGTCCGGCGGCCGTCGTTCGCGGCGTGAGGAGCCGATCGGCGGTGTGCCCGGGGGGCCGCTGCCGAGCAGTTCCGTCCCGGGCGCCTCCGAGGCCGGCGCGTCCTGGCCGACGAGCGCCATGCCCAGCAGCCGGCCGCGAAGCGCCCTGCCCGGGCCGGTGAGCCCGGTCGACGACACACAGGCGGGCCGGCGACGACGCGGCGACGACGAACCGCGCTACCCCAACGGTGGCGGTCGCCGGAGGGCCCCCGAGGCACCAGCGGACGAGCCGTTCAACACGGAGGGCTGGCGGACCCCACAGGATCCACGGCCGGCCCGGCGCCCCGCCACCGGGCCCGATGACGATCCGCCCGGTGGTGGCCGTCCCGGCCCGATGCCGCCGCAGTGGTCCGCCCCCGGTGGTCAGGGGGTGCGCCGGTCGGCGTACCGGGATCCGCCCTACGGTGGCGGGCAGCGTGAGCTTCCGGCCGGCGGCTCGGAGCCGTCCTATCCACAGCGGGGCGAGCCGTCGTACCCGCGGCAGCAGTCTGACCCGTCCTGGTCCGAACCGTCACAGCAGGACCCGCCGTCCTGGTCCGAACCGTCGTGGTCGGTTCAAGAGCAGCCGCAGCGTGGTCTTCCGCGCGGAGGGGCGCCGCAGCAGCGGCCGGCATTCGGCAGTCCGGCCGGCGCACTTCCCGCGGGGCCGCCCGCCACGCCGCCCCGCGAGCTGCCTCCGGGCCGTTCCGCCTACGGTGGCCCGGCCGGCGCCCCGACGTCAGGCGGGCCACCGTCCTGGCGCGACCAGGGACGTCAGCAACGGCAGGCCCCTTCGGCGCCGGGATACGGCAGCACCGGCGCTCCGACGTCGGGCGGCCCATCCTGGCTCGATCAAGAACGCCAACGATCCGCCGGCGCCCCCACATCAAGTGGCCCCTCCTGGCTGGAGCAGGAACGCCAACGGCCGGGCACCGCCCCCACATCAAGCGGCCCCGCCTGGCTGGAACAGGAACGCCAACGGCCGGGCACCGCCCCCACATCAAGCGGCCCCGCCTGGCTGGAACAGGAACGCCAACGACCGGCTCAGGGTCCGACATATGGCAGCGCCCGTGCGTTGCCGCACGGTGGTGACACCGGTTCCCACTGGACGGACCTCGCCGAGAACGGCCGTCCCGGGGCGCTGCCGTCCGGAGGTGGCACGCCGTCCCGGCCGGATCAGCAGCAGCCGGCGTCCGGTGACGCGCCCGGACGGTGGCCGGATCCGCTTGCCGACTCGCCGGGCCGGCGCGGCTACGTCGACCAGACCTCCACTCCGCCGCCCGCCGGTGGTGGTTTCGGGGAGCGCCCGCCTCTGGCGGACTGGCTCGCCGCTGAACGCGCCACTCGGCGCGGGGCCGACTACCGAGGAAGCGCCGGGGAGGACGGTGATACCGACTGGCGCCAGGAGTTGACCCGCCAGAGTGATCTCGCCGATGGGGAGTCCCGCCGTTACGACACGTCGGACTTTCCTCCCTTTCGGCCAAGCGGCTCAGCGGAGGTCGCCGGAGCGTCGAATCTGGCCCTGAGCGCAACGTCAGTGATTTCGACGGCGCTTGGTGACATCCCGGCCGGGGAGGACACCTCATGGCCGCCACGGCGTTCTACGGGTGCTTTCCAGGGCACCGGCTCGTACGAGCGGCGGCCGATGAGCGGCGATTTGCTCGCCGGCCGTTCGACCGACCTGCTGGACCCGGATGACGACGAGGAAGAGGAGAAGTCGAGCGGCCCGCTGGCGGCGGTCGGCTACACCGTCGTCTGGTACGGCGTACCGGTGGTGCTCTTCGTCGGGGGGATGTTCCTGCTCAGCAGCGGGCAGCGTACGCATGCGCTGGACACGCTGGCCGATGCAGCGCCCGAGTTCGGTATCTCGCTGGCGCTGAGCATGCTGGTGGCGTTCTGTCTGCGGTCGGCCACGACGGCCTGGAAGTCGGCGAGTGTCGGCCTGGCAGCGGCCGTGGTCGGCGGCGGACTGGCCACCGTGCTGAGTTCCGCCATCACCGGCAACAGCCTGAGCTGACCCGGAAACACGAGAGGCGCCCCGGGCCGGGCCCGGAGCGCCTTTCGATGTGGTGCGGGGATTACTTGGCGGCCACCACGTTCACCGGGAACGTCGCGGTCACCTCGGGGTGCAGCTTGACCTGCACGTTGTACGAGCCGGTGGTCTTGATGTGACCCGGGAGCTCGAGACGACGCCGGTCGAGAGCCGGACCGCCGGCGGCCTTGACCGCGTCGACGATCTCGGCCGGGGTGATCGAGCCGAAGAGGCGGCCACCGTTGCCGGAGCGCGCCTTCAGCGTGACCTTGAGGCCGGCGAGCTGGCCCTTGACCTCGTTGGCCTGGCCCAGGTCACGGATCTCACGAGCCTCGCGGGCCCGCTTGATCACGACGACCTGCTTCTCGGCGCCCTTGGTCCACTGGATCGCGAACCCCTGCGGGAGCAGGTAGTTGCGGCCGTAGCCGTTCTTCACCTCGACGATGTCGCCGGGGGTGCCGAGGCCGGACACTTCCTGAGTGAGGATGATCTTCATCTCGGTGCCCCCTCTCAGCGCGCCGTGGCCGTGTACGGCAGGAGCGCCATCTCGCGGGCGTTCTTGACCGCTCGGGCGATCTGCCGCTGCTGCTGGGAGGTCACACCGGTGACGCGGCGGGCACGAATCTTGCCGCGGTCGGAGATGAACTTCCGCAGGAGCGCGGTGTCCTTGTAGTCGATGTAGGTGATCCCGTCCTTGTCGAGCGGGTTCACCTTCTTCTTCGGCTTGCGAAGCGCCGCAGCCTTAGCCATTGCTCAAACTCCTGTAAGTGATCCTGGAGAGCCCGAAGGCTCAGAAGGGAGGCTCGTCGTCGAACGAGGAGTTGCCGCCGCCACCGCCGGAACGGTTGCCGCCGGCCGGAGCAGCCGTCGCCCAGGGGTCGTCGAAGTCGTTGCTGTTGCCACGACCGCCGCCGCTGTTGCTGTTGCTGTTGCCCCCGAACTGCCGGTTGCCACCACCGGAGGAGCCGAAGCCGCCTCCGCCGCCTCCGGACCGGTTCGCCTTCTGCACCTTCGCCGTGGCGTAGCGCAGGGACGGGCCGATCTCGTCGACCTCGAGCTCGTAGACGGTGCGCTTCTCGCCCTCTTTGGTCTCGTAGGACCGCTGGCGCAGCCGGCCCTGCACGATCACCCGAGCGCCGCGCTGCAGCGACTCGGCGACGTGCTCGGCGGCGTCACGCCAGATGTTGCACGCGAGGAAGAGTGGCTCGCCGTCTTTCCATTCGCCCGTTTGCCGGTCCAAGGTCCGCGGCGTCGAAGCGATGCGGAACTTGGCGACCGCCGCACCCGAAGGGGTGAAGCGCAGCTCAGGGTCGTCGGTCAAGTTGCCGACGACCGTGATGGTGGTTTCTCCTGCCATGAACTTCTCCTCGCCGCTTCAGGTCGTTGCCGTGAAGGGTCTCAGGACCCTCTGACAAAAACGCCTCAGCGGGTCTCGGGACGGATGACCTTGGTACGCAGGATGGACTCGTTCAGCCGCAGCTGACGGTCCAGCTCGGCCACGGCCTCGGGCGTCGCCTGCAGGTCGACGACCGCGTAGATGCCTTCAGCCTTCTTGTTGATCTCGAACGAGAGCCGGCGACGGCCCCAGACGTCGAGCTTCTCCACCGAGCCACCCGCGGTCCTGATCACGTTCAGGTACTGGTCGAGCGACGGTGCGACGGTGCGCTCCTCGAGCGAAGGGTCGAGGATCACCATGAGTTCGTAATGACGCAAGACGTTCTCACCTCCTGTGGGCTATGCGGCCACGGTCTCTCCGTGGCAGGAGGTCTTGTGTCGAACGCAGAAGGAAAGCCGTGGGAGAGAAAGCGCCCACGGCGGACACACTGCGAACCGAGCCAGCATACCCACGGCGGCCGCTGTGCCCAAAAACGGTGACCCCGTCCGTGTGGACGGGGTCACCGACGAAGCCGCGGGGCGTCCGGCCCGATTCGTTGGGTGGGACCTGGGGAGGAACGACCACACCGATGAGGTTGGGCGCGTCCGCCCCGCGGAGCTTGCAAGGAAAAGCTTACGCCAGATTTGTACGAGATGCACGTTGCGACACGATTGCCCGAATAGCAGCGGTTGCCACCCCGAGGACCAGGACCAGCGCGGTCAGCCCCAGCAGACCGAGCGGGTGCCCCTCGTCGATCCGGCCCACCGCGGCGACCGGCTCGGCGGCCGCGAAACTGCCCGGCCCGGCCGTCTCCACCCCGCCGGCCCCGGCCATCGTGGGCGACACGGCCGTCTGCCGCACCGGGGCGGGTGGCGCCGTCGCGGTGCCGGGCAGAATCGTCTTCCGGTCGCCGGGCGGCATGCCGGCGAACGCCGGAGCGCCGATTCCACCCGTACCCCGCATGGTCTTCGCCTTGAGCCGGGCCGCGACGTCGCCTCGCGGCATGGCCTGCGCCGCGATGGCCGCGTCCTGCACGGCCGTGGCCGGCCGCGACTCGGAAGGGCGGCGCACCCCCGGTCGCGAGGAGTTCGGCGAGGTACGCGCGGGGCGCGTGCCGGTTGCCGCCGAGTCGGGCAGCGCCGAGCCCACGGAGTTGCGGGAATGCGCCTGCGACCCCGGTCCGGCCGGTTTCGACATCATCACCGAGGCACTGTTTCCGCTGGTCGGTGCCGGTGCCGGGTCGGGTCGGCCCTCGTCCGCCGACGGCGTCGCCGTGATCAGCACCGGCAAGGCGTCCTCACCGAGCGAACAGTCCGGAGTGAGAAGCACCGACGTGGCGCCGCGCCGGAACACGACCTCGGCCGCGCCGTCCGCCGGGATGGTGCCCTTCGGCGAACCGGCGAGCTTGAGCTGAGCGTCGTGCCCGGTCTGGTTGAGCACCCGGACGACGCTGCCGGCCGGGACCGTCATCGACTCGACGCTCGGCTTCGAGCCGCAGGACAGGCCGAGAACCCCGCCTCCGCCGAAGCTGACCTGGCGGTCGTTGCCCTCGAGCTGTTCGGCGCTCGCCGTCCCGTTCGTGAGCAGCGGCGCGCCGAAGATCAGCCCACTCAGCCCGAGCGCCGCCATCCGGTATCGGAACTGCCGCGACATGCACCATCCCCCAGTCCACCGCCGGCCCAACCGGCATCTGTCAAGCGTGATCAATGAAGCTAACGAAGGGTGGCGGAGCCCGGTGACGCGACAGGAAAGCCTCGGACCCTCGTCGTAGGCTCGTCCCATGCGCATCGGAGCCCACGTCGATTCCGCCGACCCGCTGGCCGAGGCCGCCGTCCGCGGTGCCGACGCCGTGCAGTTCTTCCTGACCGACCCGCAGAAATACAATTCGCCCAAACCACGCGAAGACGCGGATCTGATCCGGGCCGCCGAGGTGGACGTCTACGTGCACGCGCCGTACATCGTGAATGTCGCCTCGCCCAACAACCGCATCCGTATCCCCAGCCGCAAGCTGCTGATGGCGCACGCTCGTGCCGCCGCCGAGCTGGGCGCGAAAGGCCTGATCGTGCACGGTGGGCACGTCGGCTCGGGCGCCGATCTCGCCGCCGGCTTCGTGAATTGGCGCAAAGCCTTCGAGTACGCGGAGAGCGAGGGCGGCCTGCCGCTCCCGATCCTGATCGAGAACACCGCGGGCGGCGACAACGCGTGCGCCCGCCGCTTCGACGACCTGGCCCGTCTGTGGGAGGCGGTCGGCGGGTTCGGGGCCGGGTTCTGCCTGGACACCTGTCACGCCTTCGCGGGCGGTGAGGATCTGACCGGCATCGTCGACCGGGTCAAGTCCATCACCGGGCGGATCGACCTGATCCACGCCAACGATTCGAAGGGTGGATTCGACTCGGGCCAGGACCGCCACGACAACCTCGGCAATGGGAAGATCGACCCCGAGTTGGTGGTGGCCGCGATCCGGGCCTCCGGTGCTCCCGCCATTGTGGAGACCCCGGGCGGAGTGGAGGGTCAGTCCGCCGACATCGCCCTCCTGCGGGAGCGGGCTGGCAACTGACGTAAGGCGACCGGGAGGGTCATGACCGAGCAGTCGCAACCGAACTCGTCCGTGGCGGCCGCGGATACTCCCGCGCGCGGTAAGCCGCGGCGGTTGCTCGGGCTCCTGCCGCCTCGGCGCCCGAAGAAGGCCCCTCCCGTCGAGGCCCAGCCGTCCGGCAAGGACGTCACAGCACCCGGCGGCACGGTCGCCACCCCCGGCGGCGCGGTCGCGGCTTCCGGCAAAAAGGACCAGACGGTCGTGCCGGCCGCGACGAAGGACGCCGCCGCGGCGGCTCCACAGACGACGAAGCCGCCGCGGGAGAAGGACGCCCGGCCGCCCGGTGCGCCCCCGGACCCGTGGAGCGCCTTCGCCGCGATCCCCGACCAGCCACCCGGCTTCTTCCGGCGCGCGCTCCGGGCGCTGCGCCGGTCGATCGTCCATGAGTATGCGCTGGTCGTCTACGCCGCTTGCCTGCTCGCCGTGGCGATGACGTGGCCCACGCTGCGCTATCCGATGCACACCCTGCCGCAAGACCTCGGCGATCCGTCCCGGCAGGCGTGGCGCGTCGCCTGGGCCGGGCACGCGGTGGTCGACGACCCGGCCCGGCTGTGGCAGTCGAACGCCTACTACCCGCTGCGGGACAGCTTCGCCTTCGGGGACAGTCTGTTCGGCTACGCCTTCGCCGGGATGATCGGCAGCGGCCCGAGCGCCGCGATCCTCCGCTACAACATCCTCTTCGTGCTGGTTCACGCGTTGCTGCTGATCGGCGCCTACGCCCTGGTGCGCCAGCTCGGCGCCCGGCGGACCGGTGCGGCGGTGGCGGCGGTCGCGTTCGCCTATGCGCCGTGGCGGTTGGCGCAGGCCGGCCACCTCGACATCATCTCGGCGGGCGGCATTCCGCTGGCGCTCGCCATGCTCGCGCGCGGGCACGGCTATTCGCTCCGGCACGGCTTCCGGCCCGGACGCCGGCGAGCCGGCTGGGCTGTCGCCGGGTGGCTGGTGGCGATCTGGCAACTCACGCTCGGTTTCTCGCTGGGCATACCTTTCGCGTACGTGCTGGGCCTGATCCTGACCGTGTTGGCGGTCCTCGGGATCGCCAACAGTCTCCGGCAGTCCCGGCGGGGGAAACGTGCGTCGGCTGCCCTCGTACGTGGCCTGAACCCACCGGCCGGCAAGGCCGCGCCCCGACTCCGCTGGGGTCTGCGCCGCAGCCCGAGGGCGGCGCAGACCGGTCCGGGCGCCAAGACCGCCGCGGCCCTCGCCAAGGCGGCGACGGGGAAGCCGGAGCCCGCAGCGGCCACCAGAACCCCGGCCGGGCCTACGGACCAGGGGACGGGTGGACCGCCCGCTTCGCCCCCGGCCGAGGCCGGTCCCGAGGTGACCACCATGGCCGGGGCGTCCGGGCAGACCACGCAGGCGCCGGACAAGACAGGTATCACCACCGACGCGTCGGCGAAAGCGGCGTCCGAGGCACCCCCTACCGGGCCTGAGGTCCGGCCGGTGGCGGCCCTCTCGGAGCCCGCCGAGGCTGCGACCAAACCCGTGGCGGCCCCCTTGGAACCGCCCGCCAAGGCTGAGACCAAGCCCGTGGCGGCCCCCTCGGAGCCCGGCGAGTCTGAGGTCCGGCCCGTGGCGGCCAGTACCAGTCCTGAGGTCCGGCCGGGAGAGGCTCCACCCAAAGCCGGCAAGCCGGAAGTCCAGCCAGGAGCGGCCCCACCCGAGCCGGGCAAGCCTGAAGCCCAGGCGATGGCCGGGTCGATGGCGCCGGGCCGGCCGGGGTCCGAGGTTCAGCGGGCCGCTTCGATGGAGGCGGCAAGCGCCACGACACCGGGCCCCCGGACCGATGTGCTGGAGAGCCCACCCCGGCGGCGCTGGATCAGCCTCGGCCGCTACCTGGCGGGCCCGCCCCGCCCCGCACGGAAACCGGTCATCGGCTGGCTCCTCACCAGCATCAACATCCTGGGCGCGACGATCTTCCTGTCCATCGGCATCCTGGCGGCGGTGCCGTACATCCGGCTCAAGGACACCGGATCCCGCCTCGAGGAGATCACCTTCTTCTCCCCACCGCTGCGGAGCCTGCTGATCGGCCCGGCCGAGTCCCGCGTCTGGGGCGCCGCGCACGCCACCCCACGAGCTTCACTGGGCTGGGCCGCCGAGATGTCCCTGCTTCCCGGCTTCGCGCTGTACGCCCTGGCCCTGGCCGGCCTGTTCCTCTCGATCTGGCGGCTGCGGCACCGCGCGCTGCTGGTCACCGGGCTCGCCGTCGCGATCGTCCTCACTCTGGGGACGAATTTCTTCGGCGGCCGCTGGACCTACCTGCCCCTGTTCGGCCATTTCCCGGCTTCGTTCGACATGCGCATCCCGGGCCGCCTCATGCTCTGGGTGACTCTGCTGCTGGCGATCCTGGCGGCAGGTGCCGTGGACGACTTCGTCCGCCGGGCCGAGCAGTGGTCCGCCCAGCGGATCCCACCGTGGCCGGGACCCTGGCTGCGCATGGCCACCCTGGTCCCGCTGATCCTGGTCACGCTGGAAGGCTGGAACACCACGGCCCACCCGCAGGTTGCCCCGCAGCCTGACGCGCTGCGAACCGTCCCCGGCCCGCTGCTGGTGCTGCCCACCGCCGACCTGACCGATCAGACCGTCCAACTCTGGACGACCTCGCGGTTCCAGCAGGTCGCCAACGGCGGTGGCAGCTTCGCCGCAGCCCGGCAGAACGAGCTGCGTGCCAAGGTGGCCGGCTTCCCGGACGCGACGAGCATCGAATACCTGGAGTCGATCGGAGTCCGAAAGGTGCTGCTGCTCCGCGACCAGGTCGCCGGCACCTCCTGGGAGGATGCCGTCGACCTGCCGGTGGACGCCCTGCAGATCCGTCGCGAGGATCTGCCGGACGCCGTCGTCTTCTACCTCAACTAGGGCTCTGCCGTTCGCACCGAGGCCCGGCACGCGACCGGCAGGGCCGAGGTCACACGACCGACCCAGCCAGGCCACGAGATCAACAGGGCCCAAGTCACGCGACCGGCAGGGCCGGGGCCGCACGACCGACACAGCCAGGCGGGCGACCGGCAGGGCCGGGGCTAGACGATCGGAGTGGGCTCGCCCTTGAAGACGGGCGGCGGCACCGGCGCCTCCTGGGACGGGCCCACCCGGAAGACCGCGCGGAAGCCGGTGAGCCAGGACGCCTCCGGACCGTCGAGCGGACCGGCGTCCGGGTCGGCGCCGTCGTAGCTGCGCCGCACGTCGTCCAGTTCCGGCCGCCAGATCTCCCGGGCCACCAGGAAGAACAGCACCGCCACGGTGACCAGGCGCGCCGTCGAGGCGAGGACGAAGGCGCCCTCGGGGATGACCGTCTTGCCGCCGGCACCGATCAGCTCCGCGTAGAAGGCGGCCAGGTAACCGATCTCCGCGATGGTCCACGCGATGACGGCACCCCACTTCGGGCGGGCCAGTGCGATCAGCGGGAGCAGCCAGAGCACGTACTGCTGGGACCAGACCTTACTGAAGATCAGGAACGCGGCGACCACGAGGAACGCCAGCTGGCTGATCCGCGGGCGGCGCGGTGCGAGCAGCCCCAGCAGCAGGATGCCGGCGCAGGAGAGGCCGAAGAGCGCGTACGAAAGGTAGTTGAGGGTGGGAATGTGGTCGCTGAGCCACTGGAACGGGCCCTGGTCGCCGACCGTGCCCGCATTCCACTTGCCGTCCAGGTAGCGCCCGATGTACCAGAACGTGCCCCAGTCGACCGGCCGCTCCGAGTTGAGTCGGAAGAACCGCAGCCAACTCTCGTGCCAGAACACCATGACGGGCAGGTTCACCACGAGCCAGGTGACCCCGGTGGCCAGGAACGAGCTGAAGAACGGTCGCAGCCGTCCGGTCCGCAACGCCACGATGAGGATCGGCCCCAGGATGAACAGCGGCCACAGTTTGGCCGCCGCGCCCAGCCCGAACAGGACCCCGGCCCAGACCGGATGCCGTTTCGCCCAGAGGTACAGTCCGGCGGCGAACAGTCCGATGGCCAGGAAGTCCCAGTTGATCGTGGCGGTGACCAGCACGATCGGGGACAGCGCGAGGATCGCCGCGTCCCATGGACGCCGGCGGCGCAACGCCAGGATCACGCCGACGCTGGCGACCGCGAACAGCGACAGCACCAGCGCGTTGACGTTGTAGAACCAGCTGCCCTGGTTGATGTCCGGGTGACTCACGCCGTACTTGTGCACGGGCAGCCCGAGCGCGCCCATGAAGTAGCCGGTGACCACCGGGTATTCGACCGGGTGGTCGGCGTAGGGAACCTTGCCCTCGTTCAGCCCTTCGGCGTAGTAGAGCGCCAGCACGTCGGTGTAGCAGTACCGGGTGTACTGGATGTTCTTCTGCCAGTTGCCGTCCATGCACGGCGACTTCTGCACCCAGGAGAACGCGAGGACGAGGCAGGCCAGCGCCATCACGATGCGGGGCGCGGTCCAGAACCGGCCCGGCCGGGAGTCCGGCGGCACGGCGTGTGCACCGAGTGGACCGCCGATGGCTTGGGAGAGTCCCCGCACGAAACCGTCCGAGGTGGCACTCCGGACGTCAGGCCGATCGGTGGGCGGTTGGGCGCTCATGTCTTGGCATCATGCCGCATCGGCGGCTGTGGGAGGCGACAGGCCACGGCGGCATTCCGATCTTCGCAGGTGTCCCATAGGAAACGGCGCCCACCTCGTCGAGGTGAGCGCCGTTTCCACGGTCAAGCGACGTCAATCATCGTCTCCGCCGGGTCCTTCACCGTCGTTCCCGCCGTTGCCGTTCTGCCCGCCGTTCTGCCCGCCGTTCTGGCCGCCGTTCTGGCCACCGTCGTTCCCGGTTACCACGCACAGTGGGTTCTCCGGGAAGGTCTGGCAGAACTGGCTGTTCTGGTCGGTCGAGGGCACCTCGACCGGGGCGGTGCCGTTGGCGTACTCGCTGTCCGGGTTACCGGTCGGGATGCGCTCGGGGAAGCCCTTCTTCTCCCAGTCCATCGCCTCAGCCGCGGTCTCGATGAACTCCTCCCAGATCGCGGCCGGGGTGCCCATGCCGTACATCGGGCCGCCGTCGGCTTCCTTCAGCGAGACGCGGTCACCCGAGCCACCGACCCAGACGGTCGCGGCCAGCTGGGGGATGCCGCCGACGAACCAGGTGTCACCGTTCAGGCTCTTGCCCTTTACCTCGATCTCCCAGGTGCCACTCTTGCCGACCGACTCGCGGCCGTCGATGGTGTTGTTCGCGGCCTTCGGGATCTCGGAGAGGACACCGAGCAGGTCGGACATCTTGTCGGCGGCGAAGACGCGGTTGCCGTTCTTGTCCGCGCTGTGGATGACCTTTTCGGTGCCGGTCTTCGGGTCACGCTGCTTGATCGTCTTGATGAAGTGCGCGTTGTGGTGCACGCCCTCGTTGACGATGGTGGCGACGCCCTCGGCATGCTCCAGCGGAAGCACACGGTACTGGCCGAACGCGACCTCGTTGCTGAAGTTTTTCTTCCACGTGCTGGCCTTGGTGTTGTTCAGGTCGAACTTCTTGCCGTCGTTGTCCCACAGGGTGGCGACACCGGCGTCTTTGGCCGCCTCAATCACCTTGTCCGAGCCGATGCCTTCCGCGATCCAGTAGAACGGGAAGTTGTACGACTTGATGGTCGCGGTCTCAAGGTCACAGTGCGTGATCTTGCCACGGCAGACACTGTTGTCGTCCGCTCCGGCGTTGCTGATCTTGCCGCCGCCGACCTTCTCTTTCGTGCCGTCCCAGATCGTCTTGAAGGAGATGTCCTCCTTCAAGCCCGCGGCGAGCGTATAGATCTTGAAAGTCGAGCCCGGCGACTGGCCGGCAGTCGCCGGAACGCCGCTGCCGTCACCCGACATGTAGCCGGCGTAGTCGATCCCGGCGGGGTTGTCGCCACCGTAATACCCCAGCACCTCGCCGTTCGTCGGGTCGATGCCGATCACCGCGGCCTGGTACTTCCGCGAGCGCAACGCGTACATCGGCGAGGTCTTGCTCAGCTTCGACCCGGCCGCCTCCGCCGCCTTCTGCACCTTCGGGTTGATCGTGGTGGTGATCGTGAAGCCGCCCTTGTCCAGAGCTTCCTGCGAGATGCCGAGCTTCTTCAGCTCGTACTGCACGTGCCGCAGCACCATGCCGACCGGCTTCTCGTCGGGGCTTTTCTTCTTGTCGCTGGACTTGACGATCGGGTTGACCTTCGGGTACTTACGGGCGTCGTAGTCAGCCTTCGAGATCGCGCCCATCTCCAGCATGTTGGCCAGGGTGTATTCCCACCGGTCCTTGGCCGCTTCCGGGTTGTGGTTCGGGTCGTAGCCACGGTGGGCGTCGGTCGGGTACGGCTGCTTGATGATCGAGGCGAGCACCGCCGCCTCGTACGCGGTGATCGCGTTCTTCGCGCCGACCTTGACCGACTTGCCGAAGTAGCCCTGGGCCGCCGCCTCGACGCCGTACCGTCCCTCACCGAGGTCGATGAAGTTCAGGTACATGCCCATGATTTCTTTTTTGTCGTACTCCGACTCGAGCTTCCGGGCGAGCACCGCCTCGCGCAGCTTGCGGCTGTAGCTGATCTCGTTCTCTTCAGCGACGTGCCGGGCGTACTGCTGGGTGATGGTCGAGGCGCCCTGCCGGTCGCCGCCGGTGAAGTTGTTCCACGCGGCGCGGGCGATGCCCTTCATGTCGATGCCGTTGTGCGTCCAGAAGTTCTTGTCCTCGGCGGCCGCGACAGCGTTCATCATGACTTCGCTGATCTGCTGGTACGGCACGTTGATCCGGGGCTCGCCCTCCTTCGCGAGGACGTTCTTGCCTGTGGAGTCGTAGATGACGTTCATCTGCGCCTCCGCTTCCGGCGTCTTGAGCTTCACGTCGTCGAAGAAGTAGGTGCCGCCGACGATGCCGACGCCGAGCATGATGACCAGCACGGCGGCGGCCGCGGTCAGGATGTTGGCGCGCCGGTACTTCTTGTCGGACTTGCTGCGGGGCTTCTTGCCGCCGGAGCCACCGGACCCGCCGGATCCGCCACCACCACCGCCGGGCGGCCCGCCGCCACCGGGTGGCACGGAGGCCCGGCCGCCGACCGGGGCCGCACCCACCGAGGCGCGCCCACCGACCGGGGCCGCGCCGACGGAGGCACGACCACCGACCGGGGCGCGGCCCGGAGAGGCCGACCCCACTGCGGCGGCTTTGACCGGCGCGGCCCCGACCGGCGCGGCTCCGATCGACGCCCTGCCGGCGGAGGCACCGCCCACCGACGCCCGCCCCGGCTGACCACCCACCGAGGCGGCACCGGATGGACGCCGATACGCGTCCGGGCCCGGCCGTGCTTCGTCGGATGGCTGGTCGTCAGGCGTGGAAGCAGCGGACGGCCCGGGCACTCGTGCCCGGGCTCGTGCGGACTGCGGTTCGCCGTACGCGTTCATTCCCTCACACCTACCGGTCGCGGGGGCGCGGTCAGGAGGCCCGGACGAGCCGTCCCCACACTGCGCCACGAGCGGGCGTTGTGGGCTGCGGTCCCGGCAGCCCCCTTGTCTTGTGTCTGCGCGGACCGTACGCCGGTCCCAAACTCGTACACGTTAGCGAGATCGAACCGGTTCATCGCCGGGCCTCCCCGTTGTGTGACGAGTCACCTGTCCGATGGGATCCACCGCCACCGGACGAGACCATAGCGCTGGAATGCAACATCTCCTCGGCAGCGAGGCCGTCGCGCCCGAGGACGAACCTCTCGATCAGGTGATTCCACGCGCAGGAGCGGCACACCTCCACGACGAAGACCTGAAACTCACGCAGCGTCATCGCCATCACGGGCAGCTCGGTCAACTTGCGGGCCTGCCCGGCGGACTGCTTGAGCTCGTCGCCGTAGACGTAGTGCACGAGCGTCAGGTTTTCGCGGCGGCAGACGGGGCAACGCTCGTCGATCGGCTCACCGTGGTAGGTAGCCGCGTTTCTCAAGTAAGGAGACGCGTCGCAGACCTCGAGCGTGCCGATGCGGCCACTTCGAACGTCACGCAGGACCGCCCGCTTCTGTAGCGAGTAGTCGACCACCTGCCGCTGCGTGCGCATGGCGAGAAGAGTACGCGGTCGTCGCTTCCCCGGCGACTGCGATCACTCAGCGTGGTGTGGCGACTGCACAGGATGCGGGAGTTGCGCCCATCGCGGAGCCGATCTACGGTTGCGATGTATCGGGCCGATACATCGGGACATGCTTGTGGGGAGGGGCCAATGCTGGAGATGGCGATCCTCGGCCTCCTGCAGGAGACCCCGATGCACGGGTACGAGCTCCGCAAGGAACTCGCCACCAAACTCGGCACGCTCCGTGCCGCGATCAGTTACGGCACTCTCTATCCCACGTTGAAGCGGCTGAAGCTCGCCGGCTGGATCAGTGAGGCCGAGGCCAGCAGCGGCATCATTCCCCCGATGACCAGCAAGCGGGGGAGGGTTGTTTACAAGATCACGGCCGAGGGCAAGGAGCATTTCGCCGATCTGCTCACCCAGGCCGGCCCGGAGACGTATGACGACGCCGGGTTCGGGGTGCACTTCACCTTCTTCTCGCGGACCGACCGCGCCACCCGGCTGCGCATCCTGGAAGGCCGGCGGCGCCGCGTCGAGGAGCAGCGCGAGGGCATCCGCGAGATTCTCGCCCGGGCCGCCGACCGTCTCGACGCCTACACGCTCGAACTGCAGCGGCACGGGCTGGACGCGTGTGAGCGCGAGGTCCGCTGGCTGGAAGAGCTGATTACCAACGAGCGCTCCGGCCGTACCCCTGCTTTTCGCAATCGCGCCGGCCTCGCCGGCGCTCCCAACCCCACTCCCCCGGAACCACCGCGTCCGCAACCGGACCGGCCGTGATGAACAACAAGGAGGCAAACGCGATGGGCTCCGTCCGCGTCGCCATCGTCGGTGTGGGTAACTGCGCCTCGTCCCTCGTACAGGGCGTGGAGTACTACAAAGACGCCGACCCCAACGACCGCGTTCCGGGTCTCATGCACGTGACCTTCGGCGACTATCACGTCTCTGACGTGAAGTTCGTCGCGGCGTTCGATGTGGACGCCAAGAAGGTCGGCATGGACCTGAGTGACGCGATCGTCGCCAGCGAGAACAACACCATCAAGCTGACCGACGTGCCGCCGACCGGCGTGACCGTTCAGCGTGGCCCGACCTTCGACGGTCTCGGCACCTACTACCGCGAGATCATCGAGGAGTCCTCGGCCGAGGTCGTCGACGTCGTGCAGGCTCTGCGTGACGCCGAGGTCGACGTCGTCGTCTCCTACCTGCCGGTGGGCTCCGAGGAGGCCGACAAGTTCTACGCGCAGGCCTCGATCGACGCCGGTTGCGCGTTCGTCAACGCTCTGCCCGTCTTCATCGCCTCCGACCCGGTCTGGGCGAAGAAGTTCGAGGACGCGGGCGTGCCGATCGTCGGTGACGACATCAAGAGCCAGGTCGGCGCGACCATCGTGCACCGCGCGCTGGCGAAGCTGTTCGAGGACCGCGGTGTCGAGCTGCTGCGCACCTACCAGCTCAACTTCGGCGGCAACATGGACTTCATGAACATGCTGGAGCGCAACCGTCTGGTCTCGAAGAAGATCTCGAAGACCCAGTCGGTGACCTCCCAGATCCCGCACGAGATGATCAAGAGCGACGTGCACATCGGCCCGTCCGACCACGTGCCGTGGCTCGACGACCGCAAGTGGGCCTACATCCGGCTCGAGGGCCGCTCCTTCGGTGACACCCCGCTGAACGCCGAGCTCAAGCTCGAGGTGTGGGACTCGCCGAACTCGGCCGGCGTGATCATCGACGCCCTGCGGGCCGCGAAGATCGCCAAGGACCGCGGCATCGGCGGCCCGATCCTGTCGGCGTCCTCCTACTTCATGAAGTCCCCGCCCGTGCAGTACAGCGACCACGACGCCCACCAGTCCGTCGAGGCCTTCATCAAGGGCGACATCGAGCGCTGAGAAGCACTACCTGAGCGCAGCGCAAGCTGAGCGGCAAAGGCCGGCCCACGTCGTTGGGCCGGCCTTTCGCACACCCCGATCCGGTACGGGGTCAGCTCCACGCCTTCTGCAGGGCGACCCGCGCCTCCAACTCCAGAAGGATGCGTTTGCGGTCGAGGCCGCCACCGAAGCCGACCATCTTGCCGCCGGCCCCGACGACGCGGTGGCAGGGGACGATCACCGGGATCGGATTGCGGTTGCAGGCCGTGCCCACCGCTCGGGCGGCGCCCGGATCGCCCAGCGCGGTGGCGATCGCCCCATAGGTGATCATCTCGCCGTAGGGCACCTTCGCGATCTCGCCCCAAACGGCCCGCTCGAAGTCGGACCCGCCGCGCAACTCGAACGGCACGGTGAAGTCGGTCAGCTCACCGGAGAAGTAGCCTCGCAGCTCGTCGGCCGCTGGGTGGACCGCCGACGAGCCCGGCCGGGCGCCGAAACGCACGCTCACCACGGCCGGACCGTCGACGACCACGCCGAGCGGGCCGATCGGCGTTTCGATGACGAACATGCCCCCAAGTCTGCCCCGGGGGTACGACAGGTTATTTGACCTTGACGGTGTCCACGGCCGAGGCGGCGTTGCGGGCGGCCCCACCGGCGTAGACGGCCTTCCACACGCCGGTCCCGGTGGCGGTGAACTTCTTGCTGTAGACGCCCTTGCCGTTGGTGGTGGCGGTGCCCTTGTGGACGGAGGCGGTGGAACCGGCCGGTGTGAAGTAGATCTTCACCTTGGCGCCGGCGAGAGCCTTGCCGTTGACCTTCAGGACGCCCTTGGCGGTCAGCTTCTCGCCCTTGACGACCGGCTCGGGAGCGGCGTTCAGGCTCAGCTTGGAGGGCCGCTTGAGGTAGATCGACTTACTCACGACGTTGGTCAGCTCGGGCGAGCCACCGGAGCGCATCTGGGCGCCGTAGACGTTGACGGTCCAGCGGCCGGCCGAGTCCTTGCCGCAAATCTTGAACGTGCCCTTGTAGGTGGCCGTCGAGCCGACCTGGGAGAATTGGCCGCCCTTGACGACGTTGCCGTTCGGGGCCTCGATGTCGGCGCCCACGCCGGCGATCTCGAAGCCGGCGGTCGGGATCGGCGCGCTGGTGACGGCGGTGATGGCGAGCTTCTGGCAGCCGGCACCGGAGCCGAGCACGAAGACGCTCTTGTTGACCGCGACCGACTTGACGGTGATGTCGAGGGTGGCGGCCTGCGCGGGTGACGCGACGGCCAGCAGGCCGGCGGTGGGAACGATGGCCAGCAGGGCGGCGAGGGTACGGGAACGTACGGAAGTCATGGTTGTTCCTGGGATACGGAGGGGTGGTTAGAGCAGACGGCCGCTGCGGTTCAGAACGCTACCGTTTCGACGCAACCTCCTTCCGGTGGGCATGCAAGGATTCCGATCCTTCGCGCGTCTGTCCTGGTGGAGGTGACCGGTGAAGCAGTCACTGGAAGACGAGTTCACCGCGTTCGTCGCGGTCCGGGGGCAGGCGCTGCTCCGGGTCGCGCACGCGCTGACCGGGGATCCGCACACCGCACAGGACCTGGTCCAGGGCGCACTGGCCAAGGCGTACGCCCGCTGGCCGCGCATCCACGGCGACGCGGAGGCGTACGTCCGGAAGATCATCTACAACGACCGGGTGTCCGCCTGGCGCCGTCCCGCGCACCGTAACGAGGTGACCGTCGCCGACGTGCCGGACCGGGCCGCCGCCGGCCGCCACGAACAGGACGTCACCGATCAGATCACCGTGCGGGAGGCGCTGCTGTCACTGCCCGCCCGCCAGCGGGCCGTCCTGGTGATGCGCTATCTCGAGGACCGCTCAGTGGAGGAGACCGCCGAGGTGCTGGGCTGCCGTCCCGGCACCTCGAAGAGGCATTCGAGGCCGAGATGCGGCCACGCCGCTCGTTGATGGGTCGGCCGGGTGTGGCAGGCGTGTCAACGAGCGGCGGTCTATTCGTGGCCTGTTGGTCAGCGGGTTCGGAGTCGCTGGTTAACCTGATCTAGGTCGAATTTGTCCGGGGTGAACTGATCGGGGTCGTCCAGGCCGAGCCATTCCAGCCGTTCCTGGTGTTCCGGATGGTTCGGGTCGGTGAGTACCTCGATCAGCTCCTGGTATCCCCAGATGCCGCCGCAGTCGTCGGGTGGGGCCGCGCGCCGTCCGCCGACACAGACCGGGTAGGAGGTGGCCGGGTCGGCGGGTGTTGTCTTCTCGACCAGGATGTCGTGCTCCCAGTCGTCGCCGAAGTCGTAGGTGTAGCGGAATTTGTCTTTGACCGCGGGTGCGACCTGTTCGAGGGTGACCGGGCCGTCCGAGCGGTGCCCGAGGTCGCGGTCGGCCCGACCGAACAGGCCGTATGCGGTGTCGAAGACGTGCAGGTGCCCGCCGTGCCAGCCAAACGCGGCGAGGATCGCCTGGTGGAGCCGGTTGAGAGTGATGTCGCCGGGTACCAGCAGCCGCCGCCAGATCGGCGGTTTGGCACCGCGCAGACTGACCTTGACCTGGTAGATCGGTGCCGGCCCGTTGGACTTCTTGCGTTTGGCCGGAAGTTTTGCCGGTGTTGGCCGGCGGGCCGGTGGCAGGTCGAGGCTGAACGCGGCCGGGCCGCCGGAGTTGCCGATCAGAGCGGCGAACTGTTGGAGCACGTCCATCGCGGTCCGGTCGGCGGTGTGGCCCGACGCGGTCGCGCCGCGCGGCCGGCGAGCGGGAGGCAGGGTGTCCAGGCGGCCGCGGGTGAGTACGGCGAGTGGGGCGAATCCCGGGCCGTCCTCGTCGATCAGGTTCGAATCGAGCGGGGCATCGTCGTTCGGTACGTCCTCCTCATCGTGGACGGCACGCGCCTCCAATGCCTGCTCGACATACCAACGGAATTCCGGCGCGCCCAGCTTCTTCGTACTGATGCGCACCCCGTCCTGCCGGGCGCCCTGGTGGATCGCGGCGACCGCAGACGGTAACTCCTCGGCATCGAGCAGGTAGATCTGTTCCGCAGCGCCACAGTGCTGGTGATCCACCGTGATCATCAGCGCATGGTCGCGGCCGGCTCGCTGAAAGGCGCCGATCAGCACCGACATGATGTCCTGGTCGTCATGCATCCGGGTGAACGGCCCTGCCGTCAGCGGCTGTGCCAGATCGTCGGCCCAGGACGGTGCCGCGACGTTGTTGCCGCGCATCCGTGCCGAGGCCGCCCGGGCAGCCGCGGTGACCGGCTTCTCTGCCTCGCCGCCCACCGCACCGATCGCGGTGAGCAGCGTCAGCGCGGCCCGGGTGCCGCGCGCCTCGATCGCTGGAATGAAAGCACCGGCGAACGCCGCCATCATCTCCCCGCCACTGGCCCGGCTCATCGCCACGAACAACGCACCGGTCAGCTCCGCTTCGAGCGGATCATCGACCTCGGCCAACGCGGAGGCGTCATCGACCAGGTCGGTCAGCATCTGTTCGGGATCCGGTCCGCCTTCTGCGCAGCCGGGGCAACCGCAGGCCTGCTCCGTGCCGGGCACAATGGTGAGATCTGGGCGGCGGGCCCGGCTGGTTCCCCGCTTTGCGGGGCGTCGGCTTCGAGAACTCATCGCGCCAGTCTGCCGAACAGCCGATGCTCGCCGGGTGACCACCCACCGCCGGGCGAAGGCCTGAGGGCCCGCCGTGCGGCTATTCCGGCGACGACTCGGTGAGTAGATCGTGACGCCACGCCGCGAACCGGGTCCGCATCTCGTCGAGGTCTTGGCCGACGATGCCGTACTGGGCGAAATCCGCCGGGTCCAGCAGGCCGGCCTGTCCGAGGGCTGCGGCGAAATGCGCCGGTCGAAGCCGGAATCGGCCCGCTCCGCAAGACGCAGGAGATCTTCACCGGAGTATCTGCCCGAGCACAGCGTTGCATCGATGTCGATGAAGTCGCGGGCGAACGCCCGGCCATAGAGTGCGCTCATCTTGTTGGCCACCGCGTCGTCGGGATGCAGTACCGGGCCGATAGACATCAGGATCGGATCGTTGGCGCGCCAATCTACGCCGAGCTCCACCTTTGCGGTTCGGCCGTCCTCGGTCACCATCAACCGCGCGAAGGTGTCGTAACGCCGTTCGACCTCAACTATGACGCCGACATCCCGGTACGCCTGGACGACGACGGTGACCGCCGTGTTGAACTCGTCGCGCCGGTCCCAGGCGGTGAACAGGTCGACGTCCTCGCTCGGCCGTTCGAGAAGACCAGCCGCCTGGACCGCGTAACCACCGGCAAGAGCGAAACCGTACCGTCCGGCGGCCTCAAGCCCGAGCCGAGCGAGCCGCTCGTGAAACGGGTCCACCTACGCGGCAGCCGGACGGGTGGCAGCGAGCTCCGGGAAACGCTCCTCCCAGCGCCGCCGCAGCTGCGGCGGCAACCACAGCGTGGGCCACAGCCGGAGAAGCAGGCCACCGTCGAGCCAGGCGCACAGATCCTCGACGCTGCCCGCCTCGCTGAGCACCACCTTGTACATGCCGGCCAGACGAGCGGATCGGCTCAAGTCATACTCTGCGCGGCGCGACCAGTCGAGATGATGCGGCAGAGAAACCACGCCCCGGGTCGGCCCCTTCAACGCGGCGAGCGAGTCAGCCACGACATACGGCTTCCGCTCGCCGTATGGAAGGTAACCCACCGGCGGTCGGGCCATATCCGAATCCACGTGCTCAGAGAACTCGCCCACGGCTTCAGGGTACTTGCCCTCCACCGCGTTGCCGACATCCAGACGGAGATGCGCAGAAGCGGGCATCGCAGGTCATCCTGTCGAGCCGTGGCTTGGACAGCCGGGATGTCGATGGACAGGGACAGTTTGGGCGTACCGAAATTCTCGGCTTTTGTCGCTCATTGACTACGGTCGCCAGCCAGGCGTCCCGGGCTCTCGCCAAACTCCGCCAACTGGTCGGTGACCAGCACGTCTCCATGGGAGGAGCCCGATGAAGAACGTGGAGGACCTCGTGGGCGCCGCCGTCCGGGATCTCGCCGACAACGCCCCCCGGCCCCTCGATCTGGCCGCCGCGGCTCGCACCCGGGGCCGCCGGATCCGCCGCCGTCGCCGCACCGCGATCGGCACGGCCGCACTGGCACTGACCGTGGTGGCCGCCGCACCTTTCGTCATCGTTCGCGAACAGGCGCCCGATTCACCGGCCACCCCGCCACCAGCACCGTCGATGAGCGCCACCACGGCGGCGAAGGGCGTCTGGGAGCAACAGCCGTACCAGCTCCCGGGCGGCCTGGTGGTCACCGCCCTGACCCGCATCGACGTGGGCAGCGACAACCCGGCCGGGAAGACGCTGAAAGACGGCAACGTGGCGCTCGACCGGGTGACCGGCCGCTACTGGGCGCTGCCCTGGGACTACTACACGATCTGGGGCGCCCCGGCCGGCGCCGGCTCGCTCGTGTCGGACGGTTCCAGCAACCTGCTGTCGGTCGGCGGCGAGGGCGTCCTGCCGACACCCATCCCGGGTGGCGCCGAGTTGCCCGGTCCGCAGTGGTCGCGGGACGGCAGACGGCTGCTCGACACCGTCCACGACGGCTACGTGATCCGGGACGGCGTCACCGGCCGGATCACGAGCCGCGGTGGCGGTGGCGCCACCGCGACATGCCCGGACTTCTGCTACTTCACGTGGCTGGCGAACGGCACGGAGGTCGCTCTGCCCCGCGTCGACCCGAAAGTCCCACAGTCGGAGGCGAAACCGGACACGATCAAGGACATCGTCGTGTACTCGATCGCCACCGGGCAGCGGATCCGCACTCTCCCGGTCGCCGGGGTGCCGGTCGATTCGGACTCGTGGTCCCCTGACGGCCGGTTCGTGATGGTCTTCGACCAAGCCTTCCAGACCCGGCCCAAACACGTCGTCGACGTCGAGACCGGCAAGACCGTCGGCCGGATTCCCGGCACGAACGTCCACTTCCTGCCGGACGGCCGGATCCTGTCGATCAGAGACACCAAAGCCGAGGTGTACGACGTCCGCGGCGCCCTGGTCGAGTCGCAGACCCTGCCCGCCGACTTCGCCGGCCGGACCGTGAGCGTCGGAACCCTCTAGGCGATGTGGCCCTGCTCGCGGGCCCACTTGTAGAGCTCCGCCTCGGCCTCGTCCCGATCGAGTGGCCCCCGGTCGAGCCGGAGCTCTTTCAGGAACCGCCACGCCTGGCCGACGATCGGGCCCGGCGGCACCCCGAGCAGCTCCATGATCGCGTTGCCGTCGAGGTCGGGGCGGACCTTCGCCAGGTCCTCCTCGGCCGCGATCCGGGCGATCCGGTCCTCCAGGGCGTCGTAGTCGGCGGCCAGCTGGGCGGCCTTGCGCCGGTTGCGGGTGGTGACGTCGGAACGGGTCAGCTTGTGCAGCCGGGACAGCAGCGGGCCGGCGTCGGTGACGTAGCGGCGGACGGCGGAGTCGGTCCACTCGCCCCGCCCGTACCCGTAGAAACGAAGGTGAAGGGCGACCAGCCCGACCACCTCGCCGGTCACGTCCTTGGGGTATTTCATGGCCTTCATGCGCTGTTTGGTGAGCCGCGCGCCGACCACCTCGTGGTGGTGGAAGCTGACCCGGCCGTCGCGCCCGACCGCCTTGGTGGCCGGCTTGCCGATGTCGTGCATCAGCGCGGCCATCCGCAGCACGAAATCCGGTCCCTCGTCGCCTTCCAGGCGCATGGCGTTGCTGACCACGATCAGCGTGTGCTCGTAGACGTCCTTGTGCTGAGCGTGCTCGTCGATCTCCAGTTTCAGGCCGGAGATCTCGGGCAGGAAGCGGTCGGCCAGCCCGGTGTCGACGAGCAGGCGCAGTCCGGTGATCGGGTCGACCGCGGTCATCAGCTTGGTGAACTCGTCCCGGATCCGCTCTGCGGTGATCCGGTCGAGATCGGCGGCCATGTCCGACATGGCGGTCACGGCCGACGGGTCCACTGTGAACCGCAGCTTCGCCGCGAACCGGGCCGCCCGCAGCATCCGAAGTGGATCGTCGCCGAACGAGATCTGCGGCGCCGCCGGCGTGCGGATCACCCGGGACGCGAGATCCTGGAGCCCACCGAACGGGTCGGTGAACTCGTGCCCCGGCACCGACACGGCCATCGCGTTGATGGTGAAGTCACGCCGGGAAAGATCGTCGTGCAGCGACGTCCCGTAGGACACCACCGGATTGCGGGTCACCCCGTCGTAGGCCTCCGCCCGGTACGTGGTGATCTCGATCCGCAGCCCGTTCTTCTGGATGCCGATCGTGCCGAACTCGCGGCCGGTCTCCCAGATCGCGTCGGCCCACCCGTGCACCACGGCGAGGGTCTGCTCCGGGTGCGCGTCGGTGCAGAAATCGAGGTCGTCACCGAGGCTGCCGAGCAGCGCGTCACGGACTGAACCTCCGACCAGGTGCAGCTCGTGACCTGCGGCGGCGAACCGCCGGCCGAGCTCGTCGGCGACGGGGGACACGCGGAGCAGCTCGGCTACCGCTTTCTGCTGGGCGGAATTCAGAACAGACATGGGGTTACCAGGGTATCTGGCCGAAGGTCCGCTTCAGGGTGGTGGGGTGGGGCGGTCGGATGGCTGGCCGAAGGTCCGCTTCAGGGTGGTGGGGTGGGGCGGTCGGATGGCTGCCGTGGCCGCCGCGCTGATCGCCGGGCAGGATGGCAGGATGCCCGTTTCCGAGGCGCTGCGACGCCTGGCCGAGACCCCCGCTTTCTGGACGGGCGAGCCGTTCGACACCGACGGCCTGCCCGCGGAGGCGCACTTCTCCTTTCCGGTGGTGAGCGGCTACGCGCTGGTTCTGGACGTCGAGCTGCCCACCGGGGACCGGGCGCTCGGGCTGCGCCGTCCGGCCGCCAGCGAGCCGGTGCAGTTGGGCTGGGCGCCGGCCGCGGGTCCGTACCCGGCGGCTCTGCGCTGGTGGGAGCTGGAGCGTTTCGCCCGGGTGATCGCCCTGTCCGACCCGCTGCTGCCGCATCCCGGCCTGGTGGTGGCGCTGCTGTCGCCGTTCGCTCCGGCCGCCGCCGACGACGATCCGGCGCAGATCGCGGCGGTGCGCGAGGCCGCCTATCGCTCGCTGCGCCGGGAGATCCCCTTCGGGGAGCAGTTGGCGGCCCTGACCGGCGGCCCCGAGCAGGCGCCGCTGCCGCTCTTCACCGGCGAGCGCTGGTGGCCGGCGCCGGCGGTGCCGTCGCCGCAGGTCCTGGACGAGGCCGCGATCGCGTCCCTGAGCACCCCGGCCCAGGCGCGGCTCCAGGTCCGTGCGGGCCATCGCTTCCCCCATGAGGACCTTTCCGATCTGGTACGCCACGCGAGCGCCCTGCTGGCAGGGGTGCCCCACCACGACTGGTACGCCGCGGCGCGTCCCCTGGCGGGACGGATCGCCGATTCGGGCGACCTGGCGGCGGTGCCGGCTCTGCTCGGCGCGCTGACCGGGGCGGGCTGCGACCACCCGACCGTGCTGGATGCGCTGAGTGAGCCTCTGGTTCCCCTGGAGGCATGCTGGATGGTGGAGACCCTGGCCGGGGCCGAGCCCGGCACCCTCCTACGTCACCACGTGTGACGTTTGCCTTTATGGTGGCTCCATCATCGGTAGGGCTCGGGAGGCTCGGGTGAACGGCGGCCTGTACCGCAGCACGCATGCGACACCGGACGCGCGACCGCCGGCGCAGGAGGGCGTCACCGTCGTCTCGGTGGACGGGCCGGCGCCGGAGGAGCAGCAGCCGGCGGCCGAGGGCGGTGGCACCGCCGGCCAGAGCGCGATCATGGCGATCGGCAGCCTGGTCAGCCGGGTGATCGGTTTCGTCCGCAACGCGCTGATCGGCATGGCGCTCGGCGGTCACGTGGGCAGCGCCTTCACGAGCGCCCAGTTCCTGCCCGGCCAGATCTACGAGCTGCTGCTCGGCGGCATCCTCTCCAGCGTGCTGATCCCGCTGCTGGTCCGGCGCCGCAAGGCGGACCCGGACGGCGGCCAGGAGTTCACCCAGAAGCTGCTGACCTTCGCGGTCGTCATGCTGGGCATCGCGACCGTCCTGGTGGTGGTCGCCGCACCGCTGATCACCGCGATCCAGGCGGGCGACAAGACCCCCGAGGACTACCGCGACCTGGTCACCAGCTTCGCGTACCTGATCCTGCCGATCATCTTCTTCACCGGCGTGTCCGCGCTGATCGGCGCGGTGCTGAACGTCCGTGGGCATTTCGCCGCGCCGATGTGGGCGCCGATCCTGAACAACATCGTGGTCATCGCGGTGTGCGGGGTGTTCCTTCTGGTCTTCGGATCGGATACGGAGCTGACGCCGGAGAACATCAGTCCCGGTGCGATCGCGCTGATGGGCGGCGGCATCCTGCTCGGCATGATCGTCCAGGCGATCGGCCTGCTGCCGGCCCTGCGTAGGGTCGGCTTCCACTGGAAGTGGCGCTGGGATCCCCGGTCTCTCGGCATGCGCGAGATCGGCAGCCTGGCCGGCTGGATGCTCTGTTACGTCGCGGCCAATCAGGTGGCGGTCTTCGCGGTGGCGCGCATCCTGAACGACGTCGCCGGCGAGGACAGCCCGAGCACCATCGGCTTCAACAACGTCTTCCTGCTCATCATGATGGCGCACGGCATCATCGGCGTCTCGGTGATGACCGCGTTGCTGCCGAAGATGAGCGCCGCCGCCGCCGCCGGCCGCTTCGCCGAGGTCAGCGCCGACCTGACCCGCGGCATCAAGCTGGTCTCGGCGGCGATCGCCCCGATCGTGGTCGCCTACGCCGTGCTGGGCGCGCCGATCGCGGTCTTCCTCTTCGAGGGCGGCCGGATCACGAACGCGCACGCGCTGTCCATGGGCACGGTGCTGAGCGTGGCCGCGTTCGCGGTGCTGCCGTTGTCGATCAGCTTCCTCTGCACCAACGCGTTCTACGCGTTGCAGGCCAACAAGACGGCCGCGCTGATCAACCTGCCGGTGGTGGCGGTCCGGATCGCCGGCTACTTCGTGCTCGCCGAGGTACTGAAGGCCTCGCTGGTCGCCGCCGGGATGACCGCGGCCAACGCGATCTCCTACCTGGTGTCGGCGCTGATCTCGCTGGCGGTCCTGCGCCGCCGGATCGGCCGGCTGGATCTGGGCTCGGTGGCCGGCTCGCTGTTGCGGGTGGCCCTCGCCGCCGGGTTCGCCGCGGCCCTGGGTCTGCTGGTGGTCGGGCTGCTCCCCGGCTCCGGTGAACCGGACGGCCGGGTCGAGGCGATCGTGCAGATCGCCGCCGGCGGTGCGGTGATCCTGATCGCCTACCTGGGCGCGGCGCTGCTGCTGCGGGTTCAAGAGGTGAGCCAGGTGGTCGGGATGGTTCGCCGGAAGATCGGCCGCTGAACCCCCGGAAAACACCCTGAACAGGTAATTCCCGATTGGTCCGACAGCGGTTCGGCCGATTCGCGTCGCCCGGTGCCGATGCCGCGCCGGGGGGACGACCTGCCAGACCATGGCCGAGTGCGGGTATGGTCGGTGTCGGCATGTGCGCCGGAGCCTCGTGTCTTCCAGCGCCGAGACCGCACCACCCCTAGAAGCACACCGAGGAATGCACCACCGAGGGAGGACTGGTGACCCAGGTCGGCGAAGGCCACGAGACCGCGGCCGACGAGGCCGGACCGGTCATGACCTTCGGTGCCCCCGCCGTCGGTGAGATCCTGGCCGAGCGCTACCAGCTGGAACAGCACGTCAACAACGACAGTGCGGGCCGGCAGGTCTGGCGGGGCATCGATGTCATCCTGCGACGGGCCGTCGCCGTCGTGCTCCGGCACCCGGGTGGCGACTCCGCCACCGAGATGCTGCAGGCCGCGGTCGCCGCGAGCCGGGTGATCCATCCCAATCTGGTCGGCGTCTACGACGCGATCGACGAGCAGGAGCGGGCCTACGTGGTCCGCGAGTGGGTGGACGGCGAGTCGCTGCGCGACCTGGTCGGCGCCGAGGGCCCACTGGACCCGGCGCGGGCGATCACCATCGCGCACTCGGTGGCCGACGCGCTCACCGCGGTGCACGCCACCGGCATGGTGCACGGCAACGTGCATCCCGGCAGCACCCTGATCGCCGACGACGGCCGCGTCGTGCTGGCCGACGCTCGGGCGGACGCGGCCGACAGCACCGAGTCGGACATCCGGGCGGTCGGCGGCATCCTGTATTTCGCTCTCACCGGGCACTGGCCGCAATCCGAGGTGGGCCGGTCCGCCCTGCCCGATGCGAACCGCGACAGTTCCGGCAACCCGGCGGCGCCGCGCCAGATCCGGGCCGGCGTCCCGGCGTACCTCGACGATCTGACCATGGACCTGCTGGACAGTCGCGTCGCCGCTCCGGCGTCCGACGCCCTCACCGCGGAGCTGGGCCGGCTGGACGCCGCTTCCGAGGAGGAGGAGTTCGAGGACGTCGGTCCCCTGCGGTTCGTGCAGGGCGGCTCGCCGGGCTCCGGCGAGCCGGTCCGCAGCGCACCGAAGATCCTGCTCGGTGTCGGCGCCCTGGTGGTGATCGCGATCATCGGCCTGATCTTCGGCATCCGTGCGATCAACACCCAGAGCAGCGACGCCGGTAAGTCGACGACGACCGCCGGCACCACCGGGCAGAACGACACACCCGACGTGACGCAGACTCAGGCGGCCGAGCCGAAACCGATCAAGTTGACCGCCGACATGGTGCGCATCGTCGACCCGCCGCCCGGTGACCGTGACGACACCGGTGAGGCGAAATTCACCGTCGACGGTAACAAGGACACCGCCTGGAAGCTGTCGTATTACCTGGCGCCCAAGTTCGGTAACCGGAAAGCCGGCATGGGCGTCCTGATCGACCTGGGCGAGCAGCGTTCCCTGTCCGAGGTGTCGGTCACGACCTCGGCTCCGGGCGTGGTGATGGACCTGCGAGTCGGCACCAGCGACCCCGGTGACACCTCGAGCGGCGACAAGAAGGTGCTGGAGCAGTTCAAGTCGCTCAGCGACGCCGAGGGCGGCCCGTCCAAGAGCACCGGCACGAAGCATGTGCTCTCCGTCGCCGACCCCACCAAGAAGTACCAGTACGTGATGGTCTTCCTGAGCGAGTTGCCGCGTAACGAGGACACCCCCGGCTACCAGGTCAACGTCAACGAGATCGAGCTGTACGGATACTGAGACCCCGTTCGGCTCCCCGCTGCACTAGATTGCTGACGTGACTTTCCGGGACGGACCAGGCACGACGCCCAGCGACGTCGATCTGATCCGTGCCCACGTGGCCGGCGATCCGGAGGCGTTCGCGGAGCTGGTCCGCCGGCATCGTGACCGGCTCTGGGCGGTGGCGCTGCGGACCGTCGGCGACCGTGAGGAGGCCGCCGACGCGGTCCAGGACGCGCTGCTGAACGCTCATCGCAACGCGGCCCGGTTCCGCGGTGAGGCGGCCGTCACGACGTGGCTGCACCGGATCGTGGTGAATGCCTGTCTGGACCGGATCCGGCGGCGGCAGGCGCACCCGACCGTGCCGCTGCCGGAGAGCAACCACGACGACGACCGCCCGTCCGGTCCCGAGCCCGCCGCGCCCACTCCCGATCAGGACACCGTGCTGGTGGTGCGGGAGGCGCTGGCCGCCCTGCCGGTCGAGCAGCGGGCCGCGATCGTGCTGGTGGACGTCCAAGGGTATGGCGTGGCCGAGGCGGCGGAGATGCTCGGCGTGGCGGAGGGCACGGTGAAGAGCCGGTGCGCCCGCGGCCGCGCCAGGATGGCGGTGACTCTGGGGTACCTGCGGGGGAACCGGAACGACGGCGGGACCGTCCCATCCAGGTCGGAAGCGGCGAGACCGCTGCCGACCGGACTTGAACGGAGGGAGCCGCGGTGACGGGCGCCGAGTTCGACGGGGTCGACCTCGACCTTCTCGCCGACTACGTCGGTGGCGCCCTGGACGGCACCCCGGACCAGGAGCGGGTGGCCACGCTGGTGTCCGAGGACCCGGCCTGGCGTGCGGCGTTCGAGGCGCTGGAGCCCGGCATGATCGCCGTCGAGGCGGCGCTGGGCGAGTTCGAGGCGGAGCCGATGCCCAGCGAGCTGGCGGCCCGGCTGGACGCCATGTTCCGGGCGCCGGTCGTGGAGGCGGGCGATCCGGATTCGTCTTCGACCGGCGTACCCGCGAAGGTTGTCGATCTTGATGAAGTGCGGCGCTCGCGGGCACGGCGGTGGGTCGCGCCGGTCGGGGTGGCCGCCGCTCTGCTCGCGTTCGCCGGTTTCGGTGTCAGCCAGCTCTCCGGCATGGGCATGACCGACAACGCCGCACAGAGCACCGCGGCCGAGGGCGGGGTGGCCGAGGACGCCGCCCCGATGATGGCGGGCATCCCGGCGGACAACATCATCAGCAGCGGCACCGACTACACCGCCGGCACGCTGGCGCAGGCGTCCGGGGGCCGCTCCCAGGAGGCGATCCTGTCCGAGGGCTCCGAACCGGCCACCGCCAAGGCCGGCGGGATCGATCCGCTGGCCCGGCTGAGTGACCCGTCCGGGCTGTTCAACTGCCTCGACGTGATCACACAAGCCAACGGCGGCGGCCGGATCGCGGTGGAGCTGGTGGACTATGCCAGGTTCGAGGGTGCCCCCGCGATGATCGTCCGGTTCAGTGCGGCGAACGGGACCTGGGTCTGGGCGGTGGGCCCGAAGTGCGGCACGCCCGGTGCTGGCGCGGACACGGTCGAGCAACTCCCGGTACGCTGACCGCACCCCCACGTGAGGTCCGACACGGGCTCGGCCGGGGAATGGCGAATGCCTGGTGTGACGTTCTAGCGTGCAGTGTCGCCGACCTATTCGTGCGGCGAAAACAGACTGAGGAGTCGGCAGTGGACGAGGTCCGCAATCTGATCATCATCGGTTCCGGACCGTCGGGCTACACCGCGGCGTTGTATGCGGCTCGTGCCAACCTGAATCCCCTGGTGATCGAGGGTGTCAACTCCGGCGGCGCTCTGATGACCACCACCGAGGTGGAGAATTTCCCGGGTCACCGGGACGGCATCATGGGCCCCGAGCTGATGGACAACATGCGGGCCCAGGCGGAGCGGTTCGGCGCCGAGTTCCTGACCGACGACGTCACCCGGGTCGAGCTGACCGACAAGCCGACCGAGGCCGGCACCGAGGGCCTCAAGACCGTCTGGGTCGGTGACCAGCAGTTCTTCGCCCGCGCCGTGATCCTGGCGACCGGCTCCGCGTGGCGCCCGATCGGTGTTCCCGGCGAGCAGGAGCTGCTCGGCCACGGCGTCTCGTCCTGTGCCACGTGTGACGGTTTCTTCTTCCGTGGCCAGCACATCATCGTGGTCGGCGGCGGCGACTCGGCGATGGAGGAGGCCACCTTCCTCACCCGGTTCGCCGAGACCGTGACCATCGTGCACCGCCGGGACTCCTTCCGGGCCAGCAAGGTCATGCAGAAGCGGGCGCTGGACAACGAGAAGATCAAGATCGAGTGGAACTCCGTGGTCGAGGAGATCCTGGGCGAGGACGGCAAGGTCGTCGGCGCCCGCCTCCGCAACGTGCAGTCCGGTGAGACCAAGGTCCTCGACGTCACCGGCGTGTTCGTGGCGATCGGCCACGACCCGCGCAGCGAGCTGTTCAAGGGCCAGATCGAGCTGGACGACGAGGGCTACGTGAAGGTGCAGTCGCCCAGCACCCGGACCAACATCCCGGGCGTGTTCGCCGCGGGTGACCTGGTCGACCACACCTACCGGCAGGCCATCACCGCCGCCGGCACCGGCTGTGCCGCGGCGCTCGACGCCGAGCGCTTCATCGCTTCATTCGTAGAGCTGTAAGACCCGGGAGGTCCTCGTGGGAGCAACCAAGGCGGTCACCGACGCCACTTTCGCCAGCGATGTGCTGCAGTCCGACAAGCCGGTGCTGGTGGACTTCTGGGCCGAGTGGTGCGTGCCCTGCAAGAAGGTGGACCCGCTGCTGGCCGAGATCGCGGCCGAGATGGGCGACAAGCTGGAGATCGTCAAGGTGAACATCGACGAGAATCCGCAGACCGCCCTCGCCTACCAGGTGATGTCGGTGCCGACGCTGGCCATCTTCAAGGACGGCGAGCGGATCAATCTGGTGACCGGGGCCAAGCCGAAGAGCTTCCTGGTCAACTTCATCGAGTCGGCTCTCTGACGTTCGAGCACTACGCCCCGCGGCCCGGTACGGGCGCGGGGCGTACTCTCCGGAAGGTCGTCCTTTCTCGTCCTAGGGAGTCGTGAGTGCGTTCCATCCGACGCGGAGACACCGGCGTGGCCGTTTCCGAGATCAGGTCGATCCTGGTCGGTCTGGAATTGCTCGAAGAGGCTGAACCGGATGTCTTCGACGAGGCCCTGGAGGACGCGGTCCGCGCCTTCCAGCAGAGTCGCGGCCTCGGCATCGACGGATTGGTCGGCGACGAGACGTGGGGGGCGCTGGACGCGGCCCGATGGCGGCTCGGCTCCCGGACCCTCTTCCATTCGGTGCCTGACGCGCTCGTCGGCGAGGACGTCCGGGCGCTGCAGGAGCGCCTGCTGGAGATGGGGTACGACACGGGGCGCCCCGACGCCGTCTACGGTGCTCGCACGGCCCGTGCCGTGGCCCAGTTCCAGCGTGAGGTCGGTCTCGTCCCGGACGGCTCCTGCGGCCCGCAGACGATGAAGGCGCTGCGCCGGCTCGGCCGCAAGGTCGTCGGCGGCCGCCCGCAGTGGCTGCGCGAGGCCGAGGCGTTCCGGCAGTCCGGCCCCAACCTGGTCGGCAAGACCATCGTCATCGACCCGGGCCACGGCGGCGGTGACGACACCGGTGTCCTGGTGCCGGACGGCCCGCTCCGGTGGAACGAGGCGGACCTGGTGTTCGACCTGGCGTCCCGGCTGGAGGGCCGGCTCTCCGCCGCCGGCATGCGGGTGCACCTGACTCGCGGCCCGTCGCCGGCCGTGCCGATGAGCGGCGCCGAGCGGGCCGCCCTGGCCAACAGCCTCGGCGCCGACCTGCTCATCTCCCTGCACCTGGACGGGCACACGTCCGGCTCGGCGGAAGGCGTGGCGACCTACCACTACGGCACCGGCAACGGGCTCAGCTCCACCGTCGGCGAGCGCCTGGCGAACCTGGTGCAGCGGGAGATCGTGGTGCGCACCGGGATGCACGACTGCCGCACCCACGCGAAGACCTGGGACCTGCTGCGCCTCACCCGGATGCCGACGGTCCGCGTCGACCTGGGCTATCTGACGTCGCCGAAGGACCGGGAGCGGCTGATCGACCCGATGTTCCGGGAGCAGATCGTCGAGGCGCTGCTCGCCGCCGTCCAGCGGATGTACTTCCCGGTCGAGCGGGACGTGCCGACCGGGTCGATCGACGTGCGCCAGCTGCGCCTGGCGCTCGCCGACAAGGCGTAGCCGGGCTAGTTGTCGCCGGACCGGGTGGCGGTCACCGGCCGGACGGGACGCAGCAGCGTCTCCGGGCTCATCGAGCCGAGCAGCTTCTCCAGCGCGTACTCGACGTCGGACTTCCAGGACAGTGCCGTCCGCAGCTCCAGCCGCAACCGCGGAAACCGGGGATGCGGGCGGACCGTCTTGAAGCCCACCGACAGGAAGAAGTCGACCGGCGCCACACAGGTCGCGTCGCCGTCGTTCTCGTCCGGCTTGGCGTCGCCGAAGGCCTCCACCGCCTTCACACCGCGCTTGGTGAGGTCACGGGCCACCCCCTGCACCAGCATCCGGCCCAAGCCACCTCCGGCGAAGGCGGGCACCACCTTGGCGGTGGTCAGCAGGACCGCGTCGGCGCTCACCGGGGACGTCGGAAAAGCCATCGAGCGGGGCACGTAGGCGGGCGGCGCATACATCACGAAACCGGCCGGCATGCCGTCCACGTAGGCCAGCTTGCCGCAGGAACCCCACTCCAGCAGGGTCTGGGAGACCCACGCCTCCTTCTCCAGGCCGGGATCGCCGGTGGCACAGGCCCGCTCCGCGGAAACCGGATCCAACTCCCAGTAGACGCACTGCCGACAGGGCCGGGGCAGGTCCTCGAGCGTGTCGAGGGTGAGATTGACCAGGCGTCGCGACATGGCGGACCCCTTGCAGCTCGCTCATGAGACAGGACCGGACGCCGCCGCGCCCCCGCCGAATCCTACGTCGGAACCACCATGAACGGGAGCAGGTCGGGCAACGGGCAACGCCCGACTAGGATCGCTTCAGTCCCGACTCGAAGAGGTGATTCGCATGACCGGTACCACCCAGGACGATTACACCGATCGGTACGCGCGACGCGTACGCGGAATGACGACATCCGAGATCCGGGCGCTGTTCGCCGTGGCGAGCCGCCCCGAGGTGGTGTCGCTGGCCGGCGGTTCACCTTACATCGCCGCGCTGCCGCTCGACGCGGTCGGGGAGATGCTCGGCGACCTGGCCTCCCAGCAGGGCGCCACCAGCCTTCAGTACGGCATCGGCCAGGGCACCATCGACCTTCGCGAGCGCATCTGCGAGGTGATGACCCTCTCCGGCATCCACAACGCCTCCCCGGACGACGTGGTGGTCACCGTCGGCGGCCAGCAGGCCCTCGACCTCCTGGCCCGGCTGTTCCTCGATCCGGGCGACGTGGTGCTCGCCGAGGGGCCGACCTACGTCGGCGCACTCGGCGTCTTCCAGGCCGCCCAGGCACAGGTCCGGCATGTGGCGATGGACGCCGAGGGCCTCATCCCGGAAGCACTCGAGGAGGCCATCGAGGCCACCGTACGGGCCGGCCGCAAGGCGAAGTTCCTCTACACGATCCCGACCTTCCAGAACCCGGCCGGTGTCACCCTGTCGGAGGAGCGACGGGAACGCGTCCTCGACATCTGCGAACGTGCCGGGCTCCTGGTGGTGGAGGACGACCCGTACGGGATGCTCTCCTTCGAGGGTGACGCCCCGCTGCCGTTGCGGGCCCGCCGCCGTGAGGGCGTCTTCTACTGCTCCACGTTCTCCAAGACGTTCGCGCCCGGTCTGCGGGTCGGCTGGATCCTGGCGCCGCACGCCGTCCGGGAGAAACTGGTCATGATGAGCGAGGCCAACGTGCTCTGCCCGAGCGCGTTCGCCCAGGGCGCCGTCACCCAGTACCTGTCCACCATGCCGTGGCGCGAGCAGATCAAGGTGTACCGGGAGATCTACCGCGAACGCCGGGACGCGCTGCTCGGCGCCCTGAGCGATCTGATGCCGGCCGGCACCACGTGGACCCACCCGACCGGTGGTCTGTTCGTCTGGGTCACCCTGCCCGAGGGCCTCGACTCCAAGGCGATGATGCCGCGCGCCATCGCCGCCCGCGTCGCCTACGTGCCCGGCACCGGCTTCTACGCCGACGGCACCGGCCGCGGCAACATGCGCCTCAACTTCAGCTTCTCCGCGCCCGACCGGATCCGCGAAGGCATCCGCCGCCTCTCCCGCGTCATGGAGCAGGAGCTGGACATGCGCGCCGTCTTCGGCGGGGCCACCCTGCAGCAGAGCCACCAGCGCCGTCGTGGCCCGGCCGCTGCCGACGCCCCCGGCCCCGACTTGGCATGATCACCAGCATGGGTACGCGTGACGAAGTGCGAGTTCTGGTTCTGGCCGGCGGATTGTCGTACGAGCGGGACGTGTCGCTACGGTCCGGTCGCCGAGTGCTGGACGCGCTGCGCGCCTCCGGACTGACCGCCGACATGCACGACGCCGATGTCTCCCTGCTGCCGGCATTGCATGCCGACCCGCCGGACGCGGTGGTCATCGCCCTGCACGGCGCCACCGGGGAGGACGGTTCGCTGCGCGGGGTGCTCGACCTGTGCGCCGTGCCGTATGTCGGCGCCGACGCCCGGACCGCCCGGCTCGCCTGGGACAAGCCGTCCGCCAAGTCGATGCTGCGTGAGGCCGGGATCCCGACACCGGACTGGGTGGCGCTGCCACACGACCGGTTCTCCGAGCTGGGGGCGGTGGCGGTGCTCGACCGGATCGTCTCCCGGCTGGGGCTGCCGCTCATGGTGAAACCCGCCCAGGGCGGGTCCGGTCTGGGCGCCGCGGTGGTCCAGGACGCCGCCGACCTGCCGGCCGCGATGGTGGGCTGTTTCGCGTACGACTCGACCGCGCTGGTCGAGCGGTACGTGACCGGCACCAACCTCGCCGTCTCGATCATCGACCTGGGGACGGGCCCGGAGACGCTGCCGATCGTGGAGATCGTTCCCCGGGACGGGGTGTACGACTACGCGGCTCGTTACACCGCCGGCCTGACCACGTGGCACGTGCCGGCACGGCTCTCCCCGGAGCTGGCGGCGAGGGTGTCGGAGACGGCGCTGGCGGCGTACAAGGCTCTCGGCCTGCGGGACCTGTCCCGCATCGACGTGATCGTCGGGGAGGACGGAGAGCCTCAGGTCCTGGGGTGCAACGTGTCGCCCGGGATGACGGAGACGTCGCTGCTGCCGTTGGCCGTCCAGGCGGCCGGTGTCGATCTCGGTGCGGTGCTCAGCGCGCTGGTGGAGCGGGCGGTGGCCCGGAAGGGTTAGACATTCCCGGTCGAGGGCGGTGGGTCGTGCTGGTGCGGCTCGCCGCCCTCTCCGTCTATCCGTTCAGCACTACGGGTTGCCGGCGTCGGCTTCGACCGGTCCAGGGCTTCCGCCTTTCACGTCGTCGAGGGTCGCGGGGCGCGGGCCCGCATCGTCCACCGGCTCGGTCGCACCCGGGACGTTGAGTGTGGCCGGTGACTCCCACGCGATGTGGGCCGGCTCCGCGTTGGCCTTGCCTCCGAAGTCGGCGAGCCAGGCGGCGACGAGGGCCAGGTTTTCCCGCCATTGCGACTCGGGCACCACCGGCAGGATGTCGTCCCAGAGCGACAGGAACGTACCGCGCAGTTGCAGTCGTCCGTAGGGCCGCGCCAGAAACCACATGTGCAGGTGGGCGGAGCCGTCGCCCCACCGATTCACGTGAACCCGGGCGACCCCGTCGAGGGACCGGATGGCCCGTTCGAGACGTACGGTCATCACCCCGAGTTCGGCGGCCAGCAGATTGGGCAGGTCACCGAGGTCCAGGTGCGACCGGCACTCCAGGATGAGCACCATGGGAAGACCGGTGGGCCGGTCCATGGCCCGCACCCGCCATCGCTCGCTGACCCAGATGTAGGAATCGTCCGGAGTGCTGCACGCCACACAATCCGAGGCGTCCTCGCCGCTTCGGGGCGGCTCGATCTCTACCGGTGGAGCGAGTTTCTTCACTCGCATGTCGCCTTCGAAGGGAAACGAGGGCCAGCGCGTGAAGTCGGGCAAGGGGGTGGTGTTCTCAGACACGTCGTGACCTTAGCCCAGCCAGGACGGGCTGTCCCGGGTCAATTTCGCACGACGGAGGGACCTCTTTCCACTCGCCGGAGCCACGGTCGTGACGTAGACGACGGTGAAGCTTCAACTCTGTACACAGCCGTCCCCAAGTTATCCACAGGAGTTATCCACAGGCACTCCGGTTTCACGTGAAACACGACGTAGAACGCTTGCACACCCTGTGGATAGAGCAGTGGATGACGGGAACCACATCGGCGTCGTTTCACGTGAAACACGGTGGATCCCACCATCAACAGACGCAACACACAGCCTGTGGATAGTGGTTCTTACGCATGTCTGGGGCGTCCGCTTCACCCGTCTGGGCGGTCTGGGGTTTGCGTGGCTGGTGAGGGCTTACGGCCTGACCGTTGGGCCCTGGGTGGCGCCGGGGCAGGTACTCGGTCACGTGATCATCCAGCAACTGGGGGCGCCGGGGCCGGTACGCGTTCGATGCGGTTCGGCTTCGGTCCGGGTTTGCTCTGTGGAAGGTTTCGCTGCCGGGCCGGGCTGGGCTGGGCTGGGTCGGGCTGGGCTGGGTTGAGCCGGGCTGGGCTGGGCTGGGCTGGGCTGGGTCGGGTCGGGTCGGGTCGGGCTGGGTCGGGCTGGGTTGAGCCGGGCTGGGCTGGGTCGGGTCGGGTCGGGCTGGGTCGGGCTGGGTTGGGTTGGGTTGTGTCGGGCTGGGTCGGGCTGGATTGGGCGTGGCCGAGCTGGCTGGGCTGGGCGACGGGCGAGCTGTGCGGCCGGCGAGAACGGCGTACAAAGCCCATGGCTCTCTCCACATCGTGAGGCGGTCCGCTGGCAGCCCGGATTCGTGCTCGTGCGGACTCAACGAGGGCGTCTGCAGGGTCTTGCGCCGATTGCTCGACCCGTTGGCCTCCGGTATCCGTCTGGATCGTTTGACCATGCCACCTACCTCGTAGGTCGTTCCAACAGCGGGACTGCTGACTGATCGCAAAGTCTGGCCTGGAGTAGTGGGCATGCCTTCTACCGCATCTGGTCACTTCGCCAACCGATCCATCCACACACCCGAGGGGAAAGTTAGCTTGGCTAACGGTCTCATGGGTTCTCGCACATCACTCGTCCAGCCAGCCTGTCGTCGCTGGCCGAGTCGTTGGTGACTACCGCTGGTCCCTCATCGGCACCAACCTCGCCAAGAAGCAGCTCGACGCCGTTGGTCTCGACGCCACCGTCGCCCAGGCTCACGCCCGCCAGTCCAGCAGGCAGCGGAAGCCTCGGCTGGTGGCCAACACGTCTCGGCTTCTGCTGGCCCGTTGGGTCCGCCCGGCAACGGCGGAGACGGCTACGTTCACCGACTTGCCGAGGTCGACCATCCGGAGGCCAATCTGCCTGCGCCGGTTCCTCACCGAACCTCCGAATTCGCTCCGGTCCATCCAGTTGGCCGCGATCCCGCCCACCTCATCTGGGCCCTGCCAGATCTGGATCCCCACTGGCCGCACCCGCAAGTACGAAAGCACGCAAGGAGTTGGTATAGCAGCCGAAACACGAACGGTGCGTGGGAGCCCGCTTCGACCCTCTCGACACGTCGATCCTTGCGCCCGCCACTAGACAGCGCGCCAGGTGGTTATGTCGGCCAGCACGAGCGCCAGGTGCCGCTGCCCCGGAGCGCCACCCCGAAACGGAACGTGTCAAGGGATTGAGGCCAACGGGAGTTAAGCGGCTTGCGGTTGGGGCTGGGTTTCCTGGTCGGGCCGGTTGATCCAGACCTGCTCG
>NZ_JBFAMR010000067.1:5281-45805 GCF_040656595.1 Actinoplanes sp. NPDC049802 | reverse complement strand
CGGCCGCGTTGTAACGCTCGCCCGCGTCGGCGAGCGCCTGCCGGGCGGCCGGCCCCCGGGTCAGTAGACGTCGCGGACGTAGCGTTTGTCGGTGGCGAGCTGTTTCAGGTAGGCGGTGGCGGCTTCTTCGGTGAGGCGGCCGTGGTTGACGGCGATGTCGTGGAGTGCGCGGTCCACGTCGCGGGCCATCCGGCCGGCGTCGCCGCAGACGTAGAAGTGGGCGCCGGCCTGGAGCCACGCCCAGAGCTGGGCGCCCTTGTCGCGCATGCGGTCCTGGACGTACACCTTGGTTCGCTGGTCGCGGGAGAAGGCCGTGTCGAGACGGCTCAGGATGCCGTCGGCGCGGAGGGCCTCCAGCTCCTCGGCGTAGTAGAAGTCGGTGGCGCTGCGCTGTTCGCCGAAGAAGAGCCAGTTGCCGCCGGGGGCTCCGGTGATCTGCCGCTCCTGCAGGAAGCCCAGGAACGGCGCCACGCCGGTGCCGGGCCCGACCATGATCATCGGAGTGTTGGGGTCGGCGGGTGGCCGGAAGTGGGGCGCCCGCTGCACGAAGAGCGGGACCTCGGCGCCGGCGGGGGCGTCGGCCAGGTGGGTGGAGCAGACGCCCTTACGGGAACGGCCACGGTGGTTGTCGAAACGGACCACCGAGACGGTGAGGCTGACCAGGCCGGGGTCGGCGAGCGGGGTCGAGCTGATCGAGTAGTGCCGTGGCTGGAGCCTCTTGAGGACGCCGGCCCATTCCTGGGCGTCCGCCTCGACCGGGTGTTCGGCGAGGACGTCGACGGCCTGCCGGCCCCACGTCCACTTGGCGAGCTCACCCTTGTTGTCGGGGCGCAGCAGGGTCTTGAGGTGACCGGCGCCGCTGCGGTCGGCGACGAACCGCAGCAGGTCGGTGGTGACGCGGGTGATGTCGAGGTGCCGGGTGAGCGCCTCGCCGAGCGGCCGGGCGCCGATCCTGTCCAGTCCCACCGGGGTGCCGGCGGACAGTCCGGTGATCTTGAGCCATTCCTCGACGAGTTCGGGGCAGTTGACCGGCCACACGCCGAGCGCGTCCCCGGTCCGGTAGTCGAGCAGCCCGCCGGTGTCGAACGTGAACTGCCGCACCTCCTTGGCCGACCCGGGAAGGCTGAGCAGCCGGTTGCCGACGAGCGCGGCGGTGAGCGGCGCGGCCTTCGTCGCCACCGGCGCGGCGACCGGCCCGCTCCCGGGCACTGGAGGGGCGACGCGGCTGGACGCGGCGGCGGCCGTCACCGCGATCGCGGCCTGAGCGGTGGCGACGGCCGGTGGTGACGCCGGCGAGGGACCGGGCGTGGCGGATGAGCCGGTCAGGGCGCCGAGGACCGAGTCGAGCCAGCCGTCGGCGGTCTCCTCGAAGTCGGGTTCGCAGTCGGCCCGCGCGGTGAGCCGGACCGCGCCCAACTCGGCCAGCCGCTCGTCGAGCCGTTTCCCGTGCCCGCAGAAGTCGGCGTAGTCGGAGTCGCCGAAGGCGAGGACCGCATACCGTTGCCCGTCCAGCCGGGGCGCCCCGTCGCCGGTGAGCGAGTCCCAGAAGGTGGCCCCGTTGTCGGGCGCGTCGCCATCGCCGAAGGTGCTCGTCACGACGAGCAGGTCGGCGCCGGGGTCGAGCAGGTCGGCGGCGGGCCCGTCCATGCCGAGGACGGTCACCTGCCGGCCGGTTCCGGCGAGACGTTCGGCGACGGTTCGCGCGAAGTCCTCGGCGTTGCCGGTCTGCGAGGCCCAGAGCACCTGCAGGCGGCCCGCCGCCGGCTCCGCGGCGGGCGATCCTTCAAGACCCGGCGACGGTACGGGTGAGAGCACCCCGGCGAGCAGTCCGTTCACCCACATGGTGGTGGCGTGGTCGAACGGCGCCCCGGCGGGAAGCACGGCCGGTCCCGGGCGGCTGAACGCCCCGGCCAGGAATCCGGCCAGGTAGCGCCGCTGGTCCTCGGTCAGGTCCGGCGGCGCCGTGTCGATGCCGAGCGTCCGCCCCAGCGTTCCGGGCAGCACCCCACCGAGGCCGGCCGGGCTCACGGCGGCCCCGGTGAGCGCGGGCAACGGCTGCCCACCGGGCGCGGGGGACGGACCCGGCCCGGCCACCCCGGCCGGCACCTGGGACGAACCCGGCCCGGAGGATCCGGCCGGGGAGGACCCGGACGGGGCGGAGGCGACCCGGGTGAGCGACACCGCGCACACCTTCAGCTCCGGCTGGAAGGAGATCGGGTCGACGGCGTCGCTGGTGACCGCGTTGACGCTGACGTATTCGCCGAAGAGGTCGTTCCAGTGCATGGGGGCGAAGCAGTTGCCGGGCAGGACCCGGTCGGTGACGACGGCGGGCAGGACGGCCCGCCCGCGCCGGGAGGCGATCTCGACGAGGTCACCGGCGGCGATCTCGAACCATTCGGCGTCCACCGGGTTGATCTCGAGGAACGGTGCCGGGTTGAGCCGGTTCAGCTTGGCGATCCGGCCGGTCTTGGTCATGGTGTGCCACTGGTGCTGGAGGCGGCCGGTGTTGAGCACGAACGGGTAGTCGTCGTCGGGCATCTCGGCCGGGTCGACGTGCGGCCGGGCGTGGAAGACGGCCTTCCCGCTCGGAGTGGCGAACCGCAGGCCGCCGTCGGGGGTGCGGTACCGGATCGGGTTGCGGTCGGGCCCGCCGGGGGCCGCCGGCCACTGGACCGGTCCCTCGGCGAGGCGGGCGTAGGTCACGCCGCTCAGGTCGTACCCCGTCTGTGGGTTCTTGAAGGTTTTGATCTCCTCGAGGATCTCCTCGGCGCTCGCGTAGGTGAAGCCGCTCGCGTAACCCATCTCGCACGCGACGCGGGCGATGATCAGCCAGTCGGGCAGGGCCTCGCCGGGCGCCGGGACGACCGGGTGGACGAGGGTGAGGTTCCGCTCCGAGTTGATCATGATGCCGTCCGCCTCGGACCACATGGCGGCGGGCAGCGCGATGTCGGCGTACGCGTTGGTCTCGGTCTCGGCGAAGGCGTCCTGGGTGATCACCAGCTCGGCGGCCTCCAGGCCGGCGATGACCGTCCGCCGGTTGCCGACCGACGCGACCGGGTTGGTGCAGACGATCCAGCAGGCCTTGATCCTGCCCGCGGCCATCTGCTCGAACATGTCGACGGTGCCCTTGCCGACCTCGGTGCGCAGGGTGCCGGCCGGCACGCCCCACACCTTCTCGGTGAACTCGCGGTCGGCCGGGACCAGCACGGACCGCTGGCCGGGCAGCCCGGGGCCCATGTAGCCCATCTCGCGGCCGCCCATCGCGTTCGGCTGGCCGGTGAGCGAGAACGGGCCGCTTCCGGTACGGCAGATCGCGCCGGTCGCCAGATGCAGGTTGATCAGGGCGTTGGTGTTCCAGGTGCCGTGGGTGCTCTGGTTGAGGCCCATGGTCCAGAGGCTCACCCAGTTCGCCGCCGTGTCGATCCACCCGGCGGCGGTCCGGATGTCGGCCTCCGGGATGCCGGTCAGCTCGGCGACCCGGTCCGGGGGGTGATCGGCCAGGAACTCCGGCATCGCCTCCCAGCCCTCGGTGTACGCGCCGATGAACCCGGAGTCCGGGGTGATCAGATGCAGCAGGCCGTTGAGCAGTGCCAGGTCGGTGCCGGGCCGGATCTGGAGGAAGAGGTCGGCCTTCTCGGCGGTGGCGGTGCGCCGCGGGTCGACGACGATCAGCTTCGCGCCGGCCTTGACCCGCTCCATCATGCGCAGGAAGAGGATCGGGTGGCAGTCGGCCATGTTCGAGCCGATCACCAGGAAGACGTCGGCGTGGTCCAGGTCGTCGTAGGAGCCGGGCGGCCCGTCCGCGCCCAGCGACAGTTTGTAGCCGGTGCCCGCGCTGGCCATGCACAGCCGCGAGTTGGACTCGATGTTGTTGGTCCCGATGTAGCCCTTGACCAGCTTGTTCGCCAGGTACTGGGCTTCCAGGGTCATCTGGCCGGAGACGTACATGGCGACCGCGTCCGGCCCGTGCTCGTCGATGATCGCGCGCAGCCGGCGGGCGGTCTCGCTGATCGCCGCGTCCACGCCGGCCGGTGCGGGCGCGGCGCCCCGGTCGGCGCGGATCAGCGCGGTGTCCAGCCGCCCGCTCGCGGCGAGCAGCTCGGCGCTCGTCGAGCCCTTGGTGCACAGCCGGCCCGCGTTGGCCGGGTGGTCCCGGTCCCCGCTCGCCCTGATCACCCGCAACGGACCGTCATCCTGGCGCGCGACGTCGAGCACCAGTCCACAACCGACGCCGCAATACCCGCACACGGTTCGCACCTTGGTGACATCGGCAGCCACGGGCACCCCTTTCGGTTCGCCCTCGAACCAGGTCTGTTTCCTGAGGGGCAGCAACCCTCTCCGGAACCAGACCCTAGAAACCCCCGGTTTCCGCCTGGTCACCTGACGCGGCATCCCGGATTTCCCGCACGTCACAGTCGTCCGGGCGGCGGTTGTGAGTGGCCGCCGCCACAGCGGCAGGTCGGCCGGCGGCCCGCCGCGACCCGGTCACCGGACCGTGACGGCGGCCGTCCTCGACAGCGTGCCGTCCGGCAGTTGCAGCCGGAACTCGTAGCGATGGCCGCTGGTCAGCATGGCCGTCTCGTACCGGCTGCCGGTCACCGGGTACGGGTCGGTGCGCCAGGACTCGCCGGCGGACGCATCGCGCAGGCGCACACGGTAGACGAGACCGGGCCGGGTCTCGGCCCACTCGACGACGACCGTGCCGGGCCCGTCGCTTCGGGCGGTGACGGCCGTGGGCATCGCGGACGGCGTACGAGCCCGCACCGCCGAGGAGCGTGGCCCCATCCCACCGTCGCTGAACGCCGCGACGGCGAACTCGTACTCGTGACCGTCGGCCAGGTTGTGCACGACCGCCGTGGTGCCCTCGACCGGAATCTCCTCCTGGGTGAACGCCTTCTGGCCGATCGTCAGGTCACGGCGGAACACCCGGTACCACCGGGAGCCGGTGGACCGCCACCGCAGCTCGGCCACGCCCGGTCGCACCTTCACCGCGAGCCGGGTCGGCGCCTCGTCCGGGCTGGCGACATCGGCCCGGATCCGCACCGGCGGCGACTCGGCGCCCACACCACCGGCGTTGACGGCGGCGACGGTGAACTCGTACTCGTGGCCGTGCACCAGGCGCCCGGTGTCGAACGTGGTGTCCTCGGCCAGCCCGGGCGGGCTCCAGCCGCCACCCGTGGTCAGGTCCCGGCGGAACACCTGGTACGACAGTTCCGGTGCCACCGGGCTCCAGCTCAGACGGATCGAACCGTCCGCACGGGCCTCCGCGGTGGGACGGCCGGGCGCCGCGGGCGGTGCCACCGTCGGTGTGACCCGTACCCCGGCGGACGGCCGGCTGTCCCCGCCGCCACCGACCGCCACCACGGTGATCTCGTAGTCGTGCCCCGGCCGGAGCGGCCCGACCGTGGCGCTCGTCCCGGGATAGGACCCGGCCGGTTCCGGTTTCGCCTGCCCGGCCGTGAGGTCACGGTGAAACACCTTGAAAAGCTGGACGAACGGTATCGCCCCCCAGCGCACGGTGACTCGGCCGTCGGCGAGGGTCTGGGTCGTCACCCCGGCCGGGGCGGCCGGCGCGGGCACGGTCGCCCGCATCGTGGCGGGTGCGGAGAGCGCGCTCTCGCCGTGCCCGTCGACAGCGGTGACCGCGAACTCGTATTCGTGACCGTTGGTGAGGAAGTCGGTCCGGAACTCGGTCGCCGAGCCGGGCCCGGCGCCGGGCAGGCGTACGAAATGGGTCTGCCCGGCCGTGACATCGCGCCGGTGGACCCGGTAGCTGATGTCGTCACCGGGCACCGATCGCCAGGCCAGGCTCGCCGTGCCGGCTCCGTCGGCGACGGCGGTGACCCCCTCCGGAGCCGACGGGCCCCGCGCCGAGCTGCCGTCCGGCGGCCAGTTGACCTCGGCGAACCGTGGGCGGTAGATGCCCGCGTCGGCGTAGGTGACCGCCTCGTCCAGGTTGTTGACGTTGTAGGAGATCAGCAACCGGCCCTCACGGGACAGGTCGAGATGGAGATCGGCGTCGTAGACGATGTGACCGTCGCCGACTTCGGGCGCGGTGAACAGGTGACGCGGGCCGCTGAACGGCCCGGCCGGCGACTTCGCGGTGTAGGCCACGAAGTCTCCGCTGAAGATCAGGTTGTTCTCCTGCGTGACCAGCACATAATGCCTGCCGACCCGGCGCACGCCGTAGTTGGTGCCCACCCCGCTGAGCAGGCGGGCCGAGTCGGTCTCGGCGGTGGACCATCCGCTGCCGGTCCAGAACTCCCAGGCGCCGCTCAGATCGGCGCCGGCGACCCGGGCCAGGTGGGCGAACTTCATGGCGCCGGTCGCCTCGGTGCCGTAGACGTAGGTGAACCCACCGTCGGGCATCACCTCGGAGCCCCACGAGATCCGGTCGCCGAGCGGCAGCTCACGGACCGGGCCGGGGGTGAGGTCGGACTCACGGAAATCGGCGAGCACCGTCCCGGTGAGTTCGTGATCCAGCGGGCCGGCTCCGGACCGGTGGTAACGGTTGGCGAGCACCTGCACCGTGTCACCGTCGGCGATCGCGTCGCCGATCCAGTGGAAATCCCGGTCGGAGGCGGTCGGCACCAGCGCGGTCGGAGTGGCCGGGGTGCCCCCGAAGTGGAACCTCCCGAGCTCGTCCCCGTCCTGCACGATCGCCGAGTTGTTGATGAATCCGGAGCTGCGTGGCCGGGAGCCGTCCTCCGCGGGAGGGCCGAGGAAGGTGTCGGAGAACAACCACAGCGTCCGGTCGCCGGACAGCGGCACCGAGGCGGTCCGGTCGGCGCCGAGCCAGGTGCCGGAGGTGTCGCCGTACTCCTCGAACATCGCGGTGAGTTCGGCCGCGGCGAATGTGCCCCCGTCCTCGGAGAGGCCGAAGGGCCGCGCCGCGGCCCCCACCAGCGTTCCGGCCACCAGAACGGCGGCCACACCGCCGCCCAGCACACGACGTGTCACCTTACGCAATGCCCCGACCCCCGTCCGTCGTCACTCGACCGACAGACTCTCAGATTCAGATCGAACATCGGTAATGGATGTCCGGATTCGCAGCGCGACCAGCCCACCCGTCACGATGAGAGCGAGGACAGCGGCCGCCAGCGCGCTGGAGGCGACACCCAACAGGGTGTGCGGGACGAACAGCCACACCGCCACCACCAGGAGCGCCGTCACCACCCACAACGGCGCCGACGGCCATCGCGCCCCGGCCGCCACCTGAGCGTTGATGAGCATGAAGACCAGCCCGTAGCAGGCGCCGGTGGCCGCGAAGATCGGAGCGTAGCGTCCCAGGCCGTCGTAGTCCGGCCCACCGGCCAGGCGGAACGCCAGGCCGCCCGCCACCGCCGCGGCGGTCACCAGGGCCGCGCCACACAGGCCGATCAGCGCGAGACCGAGCCGCAGCGTACGCCGGTCACCCTGCGCCAGCCGGGGCAGAGCCAGCACGGTCACCACCTGCGGCGCCCAGAGCGCCCCTTTGGTCAGGACGGTGCCGACCGCGTAGGCCCCCGAGGCGTCCGGCGGGAGGAAGCGGCGGGCCAGGAGCAGATCGGCGTACGAGACGACCAGGGTCGCGAGGGTGGCGGCGCTCGCAGTGAAGACCGCGCGCACGGCGAGCGGCTCGCCGTGCGCGACCACGCCGGGGCGCCGGGCAAGCAGGTGCAACGCGGGCAGGGCGAGAATCGCGGTCGCCGCGCCGATCAGCAGTGCGGTGGTCAGGCCCGCGCCGGCGGCCAGGCCCACCACCACCCCGCCGTAACGCCCACCCGCCACCACGGCCAGGCCCGCGGCGAGCGGCAGGAAACGCTCGTCGCCCTGCATCTCGCCGAGCCATCGCCCGGCCGCCACCACCGCCACCGTCGACACGGCGGCCAACGCGGTCGCGGTCAACGGCAGGCGCAGCACGGTCACCGCGATCGGAAGCACGAGCAGCAGAGCGCCGGCGGACGCCAGCACGGTGAGCAAGGCGGGACGGCTCGCCGGGGCCGGGCCGTTGCGGGCCCGGTGCACGGCCACCGCGATCTGCAGGCCGGTGCTCGCCACCCCGATGATCGCGGTCATCGCGAGCAGCGTCGCGAGCACGCTGAGGTCCGGCGCGCTCAGCCGGCGGGCCCCGATCATGGGTACGACGTACGCCAGCCCGTTGGCGAACACACCGGCGCCGGTGACCGCCAGTCCCGCCGTGCCGATGCCGCTGAGTTTTGCCATCCGCCGTCCCTGGTTCATAGTTCGGAGAGCGTGGATCAGACTATGGGTGCGACCCGAGATGAGGAGGTCCGCCCTGCGACCGCTCGCCCTGCCGGTCACGGCGCTGATCGTCACCGGGCTCGTGCTGGCTCCCCTGGCCGCGCCCGGCTACGTGCTCTCCTACGACATGGTCTTCGTGCCGTGGCAGCCGCTGCGCCGGGAGCTCTTCCTGCCGTCGGCGACCCTGCCGCGGGCGGTGCCGCTGGACGCGCTGGTGTCCCTGTCCACTCAGGTCGTGCCCGGCTGGCTGCTGCAACGGATCGTGCTGGCCGCGATTCTGCTGCTCGCCGCGATCGGCGCGGGGCGGCTGGTGCCGTCGGAACGAACGGGTACCCGCCTGGTGGCGGCGACGGTCTACGCGTGGGCCCCGTACCTGGCCGAGCGACTGCTCCTCGGCCAGTGGGGGCTGCTGCTCGCGTACGCCGCCCTGCCATGGCTGGCCGCCGCCGCGCTGCGGCTGCGCGGCGGCGATCGCGGCGCGTTGCTGCCGCTGGCCGGCTGGGCCGCCCTCGCCGCGGTCACCCCCACCGGCGGGGTGATCGCGCTGGCCACGGTCGTCACGCTGACGTCGTCCCGGCTCGCCACCGGGGTGACGTTGCTGCTCAACGTGCCGTGGCTGCTCGCCGCCGCACTGACCGAAGCGGACGCGCGCAGCGATCCGGCCGGGGTGGCCGCGTTCGCCGCCCGCGGAGCCGACTGGACCGGCCCGGTCGGCGCGCTGCTCGGCACCGGCGGCATCTGGAACGCACAGACGGTACTGCCGAGCCGGGCGTCGGTGCTGACACCTGTGGGGACGCTGGCGCTGCTCGTCCTCGCCGGGTACGGTCTGCGGCTCCTGTGGGCGCGCCTGCCCGCCGGTGCGGCGGCACGCCTGACCGTGCTGGCCGCCGGCGGGTTCGCGGTGGCGCTGCTCGGGGTGCTGCCCGGCGTCCGTGCGCTGCTGGAGTGGGCGGTCGTCACCGTGCCCGGGGCCGGCCTGCTGCGGGACGGGCAGAAGTTCGTCATGCCGTACGCCCTCCTGCTCTGCCTGGCGGTGGCGCTCGGCGCGGAACGTGCCGCGACCCGGCTCAGCGATCGCGCGAGCGGCCGGGTGGTGCTGGGCGCCGTGATGTTGCTGCCGCTGGCGATCCAGCCGGACCTGGCTCTCGGCGCCGGGAACCGGCTGCGGCCGGTCGCCTATCCACCGGATTTCGAGACCGTCGCCCGGCTGGTGGGCGCACGCCCCGGCGCTGTGGTGTCGCTGCCGCCGTCCGCCTATCACACCTACTCCTGGAATCAGGGCCGGACCGTGCTCGATCCCCTGCCGCGCTATCTCGACGCCGACGTGCTGAGCGATGACCGGCTGCAGGTGGGGACGATCGTGGTGCGGGGCGAGGACCGCCGGGCCGCGGCCGTACGCCGGGCCCTCACGACAGGCTCACCGCTGGCCGGCCTGGGGGTGCGCTGGGTGGTGGTGCAACGGGTGACCGGGGACTTCACCACCCCGGCGGCCTGCCTGACCGGCTTGCGGCTGGTGCACGACGGGCCTGACCTGGATCTGTATGAGAACACCCTTCGCAGGGAAGTTACTACGTGGTAGCGTCCCGCGCACGCAGAGCACATGGTCCCAAGGAGGAGTCACCTTATGCGTAAGACCCTACCGCTCGTCCTAGCCGGGGTCGCCGCCCTCGCACTCGGCGTGCTCGGCACGGCGGCCCTTGCGTCGAGTGTCCTCAGCTCGCCGACGGAGGCCGCTGCCAGCGTCGACGAGGCGACCTTGCAGACGGGCGTCTACGGAACCAGGTGAGCGTGTGGTCCCGGCGCGTGCGCCGGGACCATCACCGGCTGTGCCACGAGCGCGGCGAACTTCTCCCCCGCCGACGGCCAGGTGAAGCGGTCGGAGTGCGCCCGGGCGGCGCTGCCCATCCGAGCACGGAGCGCGTCGTCGGCGAGCAGTAGCCGTGTCTTGGCGGTGAAGTCGGCGGGGTCGTCGGCCAGCAGCCCGGTCTGCCCGTCCACCAGCGACTCCTCCACGCCGCCCGCGCCTTTGAAGGCGATGTTGGGCGTGCCGACCGCGCCGGCCTCGACGATGGTGAGCCCCCAGCCCTCCTTGAGCGAGGGGGTCAGCGCCACCCAGGCCCGGCTCATCAGGCGCCGCTTCTCCTCGTCGGTGACGAACCCGGCGAATCGCACCCGGTCCGCGATACCGAGCCGGACGGCGTACTCCCGCAGCTCATCCTCCCACCAGCCCTGCCCGGCCACGGTCAGGGTCAGCCCGGGGAACTCGCCGGAGAGGCCGGCCACCGCGTCCAGCGCCATCTCCACCCGCTTGTGCGGCACCAGCCGGCCGACCACCACAAGGGACGGCTCCGGGGTCCGGTCCACCGGCGCCGCGGGGGTCATCTCCGGCGTGCCGTTGTGGATGATGGTGACCCGTTCCGCGTCGACCCCGAGCACGGCCAGTTCGTCCCGCGTGGCCGCGGACACCGTCACGTACCGGCACCGGCGGTACACCCGGGGAGCCAGCCAGGACTCGATCCACCAACCGATCCGGGCCAGCCGGGGAGTCAGCACCACCGGCCACTGCTCCCGGTGCACGTGGTGCACAAGGGCGATCACCGGGCAGAACGCCCACAGTGGAGAAAGGAAGGGCAAACCATTACCGACGTCCACGATCACGTCGGGACGGCCGCCGTGCCGCCGGCTCAGCGGCCCGAGGCCGAGAATCCCGATCAGGTAAAGGAAGGCGGCCCGAAGATAGACCGTGTGACGGCCGCCCCGGCGCAGCACGCGGATCCCGGCATCGGTCACCTCTCCGGCGGGGCCCTCGCTGTGAGCTGCGCACAAGAGGGTGACCCGGTGGCCATGACGGATCAGTTCGCCGGCGATCTTCTCCACGTAGACTTCTGATCCGCCACCGTGGGGGTTGCGGGTGTCCCGCCAGTTGAGGAACAAGACGTGCCGATTAGCGGCGGCCGGTATGTCCACAATCACCTCTACTAGCGAGTAGCATTCGCGGGTCGCGTCACACTATGGGGTTGTCCAGTAACTCCGCAATGGCGGAACAGGGAGAAACATGCGTCACCCACAGGCAGAAGCCGCGCCGGCTCAGACGGGCGGTGCCGCATCGACCACCGTCTGGCGGATGCGCCTGGTCACGGTCTGCCTGGGATTGACCGCCCTCGCTTTCCTCCAGGAACCGGGACAGATCGTCATCGACACCAAGGTCGATCTCGCCGTCGACCCGGCCGGGTGGCTGAACCGGGCGCTGAGCATCTGGGACCCCAACGGAACCTTCGGGCAACTCCAGAACCAGGCGTACGGCTACCTCTGGCCGATGGGCGCCTTCTTCCTGGCCGGCAAGACGATCGCCCTGCCCGCCTGGGTGATCCAGCGGCTCTGGTGGGCGGTCGTCATGACGGTCGCCTGCACCGGCGTGGTGAAACTGGCGGAACGGCTCGGCATCGGCTCACCATGGACCCGCCTGGTCGCCGGCGTCGCCTTCGCGCTCTCCCCGCGCATGATCACCGAACTCGGGCCGATCTCGGTCGAGGCGTGGCCCAGCGCCGTCGCGCCCTGGGTGCTGATCCCGCTGATCGGCATCACGACGGGCAAGTCGATAGCCCGCGCGGTCACCCAGTCGGCGCTCGCGGTCGCCTGCGCCGGTGGCGTCAACGCGACCGCCGTGCTGGCCACCGTGCCGCTGGCCGGTCTCTGGCTGCTCGGGCTCCAGCCGTTCCGCCTGCGGGTCAAGGCCCTGTCGGCGTGGGTCGTCGCCGTCGCCTGCGCCACCGCGTGGTGGCTGATTCCGTTGCTGGTGCTCGGCCGCTACAGTCCCCCGTTCCTGGATTACATCGAGACCTCGGCCGTGACCACAGCGCCGACCGACATGGTGTCGGTCCTTCGCGGGGCGTCACACTGGCACGCGTACCTGAACAGCGCCTTCGGGGCGCCGTGGGCGGCGGGCTGGCGAATCGCCACCGAACAGGCGCTGATCCTGTCCACCTTGGCCGTCGCCGGGCTGGGCATCGCCGGCCTGGCCCGTCGCGGCCTGCCGCACCGCTGGTTCCTGATCACCGGTCTGCTCTGCGGGCTGGCGCTGGTCGGCCTCGGCCACATCGGCGCCGTCTCCGGGTTCCTTCCCGAGGCACAGCGGGCGTTCCTGGACGACGCCGGCGCGCCGCTGCGCAACGTGCACAAGTTCGACGTCGTCGTCCGGCTGCCTCTGATCTTGGGCATGTGCCATCTGCTGGCGCTGTTCAGCCGGTCCGCCGCCACCGCCTCCCGCCCGCAGCGCCGGCTCGCCCAGCTGCGCGCCACCGGGGTCACCGCGGTCGCGGTGATCGCGATCGCCGGCGTCGCCGCCCCGGCTCTCGGCGGAGGACTCGCCGCCCAGGGCAGCTTCCACAGCGTGCCCGGTTACTGGCGGGACGCGGCCGCCTGGCTCAACCGGAACCTCGACCAGGAGCACGTGCTCGTGGTGCCCGGGTCACGTTTCCCCCGCTATCTGTGGGGCAGCCCGAGCGACGAGATCACCCAGCCGCTGCTGAACAAACGGTGGGGCGTGCGCAGTTCGATCCCGCTGACCCCGCCGGCCACGATCCGGGTGCTCGACGCCATCGAGCAGACTCTGAGCAGCGGGTCCGGCTCGGCCGGACTGGCCGAGTACCTGCGACGGTCGGGCGTGCGGTACCTGCTGCTCCGGTCCGATCTGGACTACGGCCGGTCCGGCGCCACCCAGCCGATCATCGTCCGGCAGGCGCTGGCACGGTCGCCGGGCCTGCGCCCGGTCGCGGCCTTCGGACCGTCCGTGGGAGGCGGTCACCTGCCGGGGATCCATGTGGACAACGGTTTCAACGTACAGGTCCGGACCCTGGAGGTCTGGGCCATCGAGGAGACGGCCGAGCCGGTGGTGGCGTACGACGCGGCCGACCTGACCACGGTCGTCGGCGGCCCGGAATCGGTACTGGCCGCGTCGGCGGCCGGGGTGCTGCCGAAGGGACCGACCGTGCTGGCCGGGGACCGCACCGAGCAGACCCCGAGCGGCCCGGTGGTGGTGACCGACGGGCTACGCCGCCGCGAGGTCGCTTTCGGCCTCTCACACGACAGCGCCTCGGCCACCATGCGGGCCACCGAACAGGCCCGGCTCGGCGCCCCGGCGCGTGACTACCTGCCGGACTGGGCCGACGGCAACGAGACGGTCGCCGAGTACCGCGGCATCGAAACGGTCACCGCCTCCAGTTCCTTCTCCGACGCCCAGCCGCTGAGCGGATCACGTCCCGGCTACCAGCCGTACGCGGCGATGGACGGCGATCCGGACACCTCGTGGCGGTCGGCGCCCGGGACCATCGCCAGTGAGCAGTGGCTCGAGGTGCGGTTCGGCACCGCCCGGGTCGTCAGCTCGGTGCGCCTCAGGTTCGACCTGGGCACCGACTCGGTGCCCACCCGGATAACCGTGACCGCCGGCGACAACCCGCCGGTCCGGCGGACGGTCGACACGACAGCCGCGACCACGGTCCCGTTGGCCGGCACCCGGCCCACCACGTGGGTCCGGATCTCCTTCGACGAGGTGATCGACCGGCGGCTGGGTTTCGGCGGGGTCGGTGTCAGCGAGATGATGTTTCCCGGAGTGTTCGCCGAACGGACGCTGCGGGCGCCGGCGTCGCCTGTCTCCGGGACGGCGCCGAGCATGGTGTTCACCGCGGCCCCGGCCGTTCCGGCCTGCTACTTCACCGAGAGCGGCCAGGCCGTCTGCAACGGCGACCTGGCCCGCGGCTCCGAGGACGGCACCGAGATCAACCGGGTCACCACGCAACCTGTCGGGGCGTCCTACGACCTGGCCGTACGGGCCCGGCCCCGGCCCGGTTCGGCGCTCAACGCGCTGATCGACGCCGGCGGGAAGGCCTCGGTCACCCGCGGGATCCTGCCGAACGTCACCGCGTCCAGCGTCGGCGTGCTGGAACCGGCCGCCCGGCCCGGCGCGGTGGTCGACGGCGACCCGGGCACCGCCTGGCTCGCCTCCGACGAGGACAAGGAGCCCTGGCTGCGCCTGGTCTGGCCGGGCCGCCGCGAGATCTCCGGGGTACGGCTCACCCTCACCGAGGGGACGGCGGCGGCCCGGCCGTGGAAGATCACCGTCATCGGTGACGGCGACATCCGGACCGGCTTCCTGGACGATGGCGGCACCCTCGCGTTCAACCCGCCGATGACCACCGGCGAGATCACCGTGCTGATCTCCGATTCGGTGCCCGCGGTGACCTACGATCCATACCGGAACGTGCAGCGCGCCCTTCCGGTCGCGGTCAGCGAGCTCACCGCGCTGCCCGACAATCGGCCGGAGCGGAACTCGCCGACCGCCCGGGTCGACCTGGGGTGCGGCAGCGGACCGAAGGTCAACGTCGGCGGCACGGTCCGGCGGACCGCCCTGGTCGCCAGTCGCCGTGACCTGCTCCAGTTGCGCGAAGTGGACGCCGTCGTGTGCGGTGACGGCGCCACCGCCCCGCTGACGGTCCCCGCGGGCGAGACACGTGTCGTCGCCGGCCCGACGGCCGTGGCGGCGCCGGTTCAGGTCGCTCTCATCCCGCGGAACGGCACGAAGGCCGAAGCCGGCTCGCCGAAGGGGGTCAACCCGGTCCGCTACTCCGCCACCACCACATCGGTCAAGATCCCGGTGCGCGTCGACGACTGGTCGGCCACCGTGCGCCGGCTCCATCTCGGCGACTACCCACGACAGCGGGTGGTCGCCATCCGGGAGAACGCCAATCCCGGCTGGACCGCCACCATCGACGGGAAGGATCTCCCCCGCATCGTGGTGGACGGCTGGCAGCAGGCATGGCTGGTCCCGGCAGGCGCGTCCGGCACGGTGGTGCTCCGCTTCGCGCCGGACCGGCTCTACAGCGCGGCGATGAGTGGCGGCGCCCTGCTGCTCACCGGTGTCGCGGTGGTGGCGGCGCTGGCCGGGCCGAACCGCCTGCGCGGCTCCGGCCCACCGTCCGGGCCGCCCCCGGCCGGTGTTCGCGGCCGGCGTCGTCTGTTCGTGCCGGCGGTCTTCGGTGGGGTGGCGCTGCTGCTGGTCGGCGGGGTCGCGGCGGCCGGCCTGGCGTTGCTCACGGCGGCCGCCGTGCTGATGCTGCGGGTGCTACGGCCGTACTTCGGGATCTACGACCGCCGGCGCCTGAGCCGGTTCAGCCTGCTCGCCGACTGGCTGCTGCCGGTGGCCCTGTTCGCGTTCGCGGGCTGGCTGGCGTTGCGCACCGGCGGCCACACCGCGGCACTGCCTCAGCTGGCCGCGCTGGCCTGCGCCGTACTCCTCTGGCTCTCGGTTCTGTTCCGGCGCGGCGCTCGCGGCCAACGGTGACTGAGACGCTGGAAGGGGCTCTCGATCAGGTAGTAGCACAGGGCGGCCAGCACCAGCCCGCCGCCCAGGGTGATCACGAAGGTCTCGCCGAACGATCCGGTGAACTCCGGCCGTCCGGTCACCCAGTAGATCGATTCGAGCACGAAGGGGTGCCAGAGGAACAGACCGTAGGACACCGCTCCGAGCCACCGGACCGTGCCGCCGCTGAGCGCGTGCTTGGTCCGGGTCTCCGGGCCGAAGGCGAGCGGCACCGTGATGAGGACCGCGAGTGACATGTAGAGCACGAGCTTCGCGGCGAACTCGGCGGCGCTCGGCTCGCTCAGGCCGTGCGGACCGGCGACCGGGGTGGTGGCGATGGCGAACACCGCCAGCGCCGCCGTCCAGCAGGCCAGCGGCGCCGCGGCCATGCCGTCGAGGAAGGCCCAGCGCCGCAGCCGGCCTTCCCGCAGGCCGACATGCACGGCGGCGAGCACCATTCCGGCCCCGAACCACGACGCATAGGCGGGAAACCACATCGTGTACGGCGTCGGCGTGAACACGCCGGCACCGATCAGGCCCACCCAGACCGCCGAGATCGATACCGAACCGCCGATGATCACCCAGTGCCGGTCGGACCGCGCCCTGCCGGCGGTCAGGATCAGCCCGAGGAACGGCAGCAGCAGGTAGAAGACGACCTCGGTGGCGAGACTCCAGGTCTGGCTGACGCCGTGCTTCAGGTTGCCCGCCTCGTAGATCTGCGTGAGAGTGGCGTGCCTGAACCAGTCGGCCGGGGTGGCGTTCGCGTTACGGGGCAGGACCGACAGGCAGACCGCCACGGTCACCCAGTAAGCGGGCAGGATCCGCATGGCCCGGCGCCACAGGTACCTTCCGGTGCCCGGCCGAGCTTTTCCGGTCGCTTTGGCGTGAACCCACGGCCGGAACAACAGGAAGCCGGAGAGCACGAAGAACACCGCCACGCCCGCGTCCAGGCGCGAAAGCCAGCCGCCCCAGTCACCCCCGGACGTATTGACGCCGGTGGCGAACCCGACGTGGTGTCCGACGACGGCTACTGAGCCGATCACGCGGACAGCGTCGAGCGCCGGGACGCGGTGCAGGTGGGGCATCGAAATCGGTGAAGACATGTACCGTCCAAGGGTTCCGTAACCATGTAACCGCCGAGTAACCTCCGGTCATTATCGGCGACAGCATCATCCCTGCGGGATAGCGGTCGGCCGTCTGAATGGGAGGATCAATTGAAAGCTCGTCTGGGTGCCGTGCTGTTCGGCATCGGCTTTTTCGCCGTGGTGCTGGCGGCTGGGATCGCGTTCTACGTGGCACCGTCGGCGGCCCGACTGCCCTACGACCTGAAATTGTGCACGCCGGAGGTGACCGAGGACTGCCTGAAGCCGAGTATCGCGGAAGCGAAGAACGCGCGTTTCCTCTACACCGAGGGAGGCTCGAATCCGGTCGTCAAGATCGAGACGGGCACTCTGCAGTCCACTACGGAGATCAAGCCGTTGGTCGACACCACCAGCGAGGAGCTCAAGAGCGGGAAGATCGACGAGAACACGGTCATCTGGTCGGCGTACGGCACCGTGATCTGGGCCGAGGAGGACAAGGTGGTCAGTGCCTACGAGGCACGCCTGGCCATCGACCGGAAGACCGCGGCCGCGGTGGAGTGGTACGGCCAGGAGCTCGACGACGTGGCGAAGGGCGAGGGCTTCCCGCCGCAGGCCGCCGAGGACGTCTCCTTCACCGGGCAGCTCTACAAGTTCCCCTTCGGAACGGAGCAGAAGACGTACCAGTACTTCGATCGTGACCTCAAGAAGGCGCTCCCGATCGAGTTCAAGGGCGTGGAGGACATCCAGGGTCTCGAGACCTACAAGTTCGAACAGGTCATCGCCGAGACGCCGCTCAACTTCTCGGACGAGCGCATCAAGTCGCTGCTCGGTGCCTTCGCGACGCCGGACGCCACCAGCGCCCAGGTCACCTACGCGAACACCCGCACCATCTGGGTGGAGCCGGTCAGCGGCACGTTCGTCAAGGTCCAGGAGCAGCAGCGCAAGAAGCTGGTGCCGAACGTCGGGCAGCCCACCGACCTGCTCGAGGGCGTCTTCGCCTACACCGATGAGACCGTCGACAACAGCGTCGAGTCGGCGAGCGCCAACAAGTCGCAGGTCCTGCTGATCAGCCGCTACCTGCCGATCGGCGCGGCGGTGCTCGGTTCGATCCTGCTGATCGTCGGTCTCTGGATGGTTTCCACCTCCCGCAAGCCTGCACCGGCCAAGCACGCCGTCGCGGGCAAGCACGAGGAAGTCGTCGAGCAGACCGCATCGGTCGGGCCGGTCAAGGACGACGGCAGCACCACGAGCTGACCGGTCGAGCCGCATCGGGGCCCGCATCTCCCACCATGGAGATGCGGGCCTCTCGGCGTGAGGGGATCGAAGACACGACGATCTCCCGTCCAACGCCGTCAGCCACCGAGGGTTGCGGCCCCGCCCCCTTCCGGAGCGAATGCCCCCGAGTCGGATTAAGCCATCCAGACCGTATTAGTCCGACGGTGTCCTTTCATGTCGCCATAGAGTTCGCTGCGCGGCTACCTTCTCGGCACCCTCTCCGCCAGAAGGAGCACACATGGCTGACAGCAACATCGACCGGCGCACCCTGCTCGCCGGCACCGCCGCCGTCGCGGCGACCGTGAGCACGACCGGCATCGCCACGACCGGCGCACCGGCGCACGCGGCCCCCGACGCGCCCGCCGCGCCCGCCGCGCGGGTCGACTGGAAGCACGGCATCGCCGGCACCCGGGGCAGCGAGATCGCGGTCAAGGCAGGCCGCGACAAAGAGGGCCGCTTCGGCATCATGTTCAAGAACACCGAGGCGTACGCGCCACCGGAGGAACTGCTGCAGGACCTCGCCCGGCAGATGGGCGAACCCACCACACCGAACCCGACCGATCTCGACAACCCGCGCATCCCCGCCGGGTTCACGTTCCTCGGCCAGTTCATCGACCACGACATGACGCTGGACCGGACCCCGCTGGCGGACGCGCAGGCCGACCCGCTGGCCCTCACCAACTTCGACACCCCGAGCTTCGACCTCGGCTCCCTCTACGGCCGCGGCCCCGATCAGGACCCCGATCTGTACGAGGCCGACCGCACCCGAATGAAGATCGTCCGCAACGCCAACGGCGTCGACGACCTGCCCCGCCGCGACGACGGCAGCGCCATCCTGGGCGACGCCCGCAACGACGAGAACCTGATCGTCGCGCAGCTGCACCTGGCGTTCGCCAAGTTCCACAACCGGGTGCTGGCCGATGGGCTGGCGTCCAACCTGGCCGAGGCACAGCGGATCACCCGCTGGCACTTCCAGTGGATCATCATTCACGACTTCCTCGACAAGATCGCCGGCCCCGAGGTGGTCGGTCGGTACCTCAACAACAAGGGCCAGGTCAAGCGGGAGTTCTACAAGCCGAAGAACCCCAACCGGCCGATGATGCCGATCGAGTACTCGGTCGCGGCGTACCGCTTCGGGCACAGCATGATCCGGGCCGGGTACCTGCTCAACGCGCGTACCACCCCGCCGTCCGCGGCCGCCATCTTCGGCCCGGTGGGCGGCGACCTGCGCGGCAACCGACCGCTGCCGGCCCGCCTCGAGATCGACTGGTGGCACTTCTTCGACGTGCCCGGCAAGCCCGCGACCCCGCGCAACGCCGCCCGCCGGATCGACGGCAAGCTCTCCCTGCCGCTGTTCAACATGCCGCCGACCGTGGTCAGCGAAGGCACCGCGTCGCTCGCCGAACGCAACCTGATCCGTGGCGTGCGGCTCGGCCTGCCGGCCGGCCAGGACGTCGCCGCCCGGATGGGCGTCACCCCGCTGACCAACACGCAGCTCGGCCTGCCCGACCCGGACAACGCCGGCTGGCAGGGCAAGACCCCGCTCTGGTTCTACATCCTGAAGGAGGCCGAGCTCACCCACGCCGGCGAACGCCTCGGCCCGGTCGGCGGCCGGATCGTCACCGAGGTCATCCTCGGCATCCTGGAAGCCGACAAGGAGGGCTACCTCAAGCGGAACCCGGGCTTCCGGCCGACCACGCCGATCGCTCCGGCCACCGGCCAGTTCAAGACCGGCGACCTCCTCAAGTTCGCCCTGCAACTCTGACGCGGCGGTTCGGGACCGCGTGCCTCGGCGCGCGGTCCCGAACCGGATTCCCTAGGGTGATCACATGGGGACCGGTCTGAACTCGAGAAAGACGCGAAGCGCGCTGCGCACCTCGGCGAGCATCTCGCTGCAGATGCTGCTGGTCCTGTTGGGCGCATGGGTGACACTGTGGCTGCTCGGCAAGGCGTGGTCGGTGATCTGGCCGGTCGTCATCGCCCTGCTGCTGACCACCCTGACCTGGCCGCCGGTCCGGTTCCTGCGCCGGCACAAGTGGCCGCCCGCCCTCGCCGCCTCCCTCGTGACGCTGCTGTTCCTGGTCATCGCGATCGGCACGCTCGTCGGCATCGCGGCGCCGGTCGGCGCCAAGTCCGGCGAACTCGCCGACCAGGTCGTCGCCGGCATCGCCGAGCTGCGCGACTGGGCCGCCGGACCACCGCTGAACATCAGCGACGACCAGGCCAACGAATATCTGGGCACCGGGGTCGACAAACTCCAGGCCAGTGTCGGAAGCATCGCCACGGCCACCCTCAACGGGGTCGGCTCCGTCTTCAACGGCCTGGTCAACACGATCCTCGCGCTGTTCCTGATGTTCTTCTTCCTCAAGGACGGGCCGCGTTTCCTGCCGTGGCTCAGCCGGCAGCTCCCCGGCCGGCTCTCCATCGACGCGCCCGCCGTCGCCGGCCGCAGCTGGGAGGCGCTCGGCTCGTTCGTCCGTTCGCAGGCCCTGGTCGGCATGATCGACGCCGTACTGATCGGCATCGGCCTGTTCGTTCTCGGGGTGGACCTGTGGCTGCCCCTCACCGTGCTCACGTTCGTCACCGCGTTCGTGCCGATCGTCGGCGCGCTCTTCGCCGGCTTCGTCGCCGTGGTCATCACCTTCGTCACCAACGGCTGGACCGACGCGCTCATCGTGCTGGCCATCATCATCGCCGTGCAGCAACTGGAGGGAAACGTCTTCCAGCCCATGGTGCAGAGCCGCGGCCTGGGCCTGCACGCCGGCGTGGTGCTGCTCGCGGTCACTTTGGGCAGCAGCCTCTACGGAATCATCGGCGCGCTGCTCGCCGTGCCGGTCGCCGCCATGATCGCGGTGTTCTGGAACTACCTGCGCGAACAGCTCAGCGAGCCACCGCTGGCCGTTCCCGAACCACAGCCTCAATCGGTGACCGCCGATTGACCTTCGGCCGGTCGCCGGAGCGAGACGTCTCCCGCCGAGACAAACGCACCCCGGCGTGTGGCCGGCCCTCGGCGGGCGGTGGCGGTGGTGTGCACGGTGAGCCGACAGGGCTGCACGCAGGGCCTGCGGAACAGTGCCGGACAGCCCATAGGTTCGGGGCCTCATGGCTCTGCGGGGACGGGCCGGGGAGAGCGGGACGCTGCGGAAGTTCACCGGGGCGCTGCTCGAGGGCCTCGGCGACGCGCTGGTGCTGGTGGGCGATCCAGGGACGGGAAAGACCGCCCTGCTGGAGGAGGCCGTCACCGGCACCGCCGGGCTGCGAATCGTCCGGGTGGCCGGGATGGAGGCGGAGAGCGGCTTCCCCTATGCGGCCCTGCACCGGCTGTTGATCCCGGTGCTGTCCGCCGCCTCGCCGTCGCCGGACGATGTGCGAGCACTGCACGTGGCGTTCGGTCTGGCCGACGGCCCGGTGCCGGGCGCGGAGCCGATCGTGCGAGCCGTCGCCGCGCTGCTCGGCGGGCTCGCCTCGGACCGGCCCGTCCTCTGCTGTGTCGACGACGCCCACTGGGCCGACCGCGAATCCCTCACGGTGCTTGCCGAGGTCGCCCGCCGCCTGTCCGCGGTCGCGGCGGCACGGAACCGCGCCCTACCGGGCCCGGCCGCCGGCGTCCCGCCTTCGTGGCTGATGGAACACCGGATGAACGGCGTGGCCGGACCGGCGTTCGGAGCGGTTTTCGTGGTACGGGAGACGGTGCCGGAGCTCGATGGGTTTCCGCTGCTGGAGGTGGCCGGGCTGGCCGCCCCGGACGGTGCCGCCGTCCTGCGGTCGGTGGTGGACGGGCCGCTCGACGGGCTGGTCGCGGAACGGCTGGCCGCGGCCACCGGGGGCAATCCGCGGGCCCTCATCGACCTGGGGCGGGAACTGTCCGCCGATCAGCTGGCGGGAGCCGGGTCGCTGCCGGACCCGCTGCCGACCGGAAGCACCCTGGAGGAGTTTCATCTGCGGCGGGTCCGGGAGTTGCCTGACGGCACCCGCACCTGGCTTCTGATCGCCGCCGCCGAGCCCAGCGGGGACCTCACGCGGATCGCCGCGGCCGCGGACCGGCTCGGTGTCCCGGCGGGGGCCGCGGCGGTCGCGGTGGGCGCGGAGGTCGTGACGCTCGGGGCACGGGCGGTGTTCCGTGCCCCGCTCGCCCGGGCGGCGATCTACAGCGGGGCGACCGGGGACCGGCGGCGAGCCGTGCACGCAGCTCTCGCCGCGGTGACCGTCCGGCCCGAAGACGCCGACCGTCGCGCCTGGCATCTGGCCGAATCCTGCGCGGGGCCGGACGAGACGGTCGCGCGGGCGCTCGCCGAGGCCGCGGACCTGGCCGGGGAGCGGGGTGGGTTCGCGGCGCGGACGGCCTTTCTGACCCGCGCGGCGGAACTCTCGCCCGGCGCCGGGCGCGCGGCGCGAACCCTCGACGCGGCCGAGGCGGCCCTGATGGCCGGCACGCCGGTGCGGGCACGACGGCTCGCCGTCGCCACCGCAACCCGGGCCGCGGCGGTACGCGGACGGGCGATGCTCGTCCGGGCCAGGGCCGAGGTGATGTCGGGGCGCGCGGACGCGTACGCGAAAGGGCCGTTGATCTGTCTGGAAGCCGCACGCGCGATCGGCGGGAGTGAACCGCGACCGGCTCGCGGCGCCCTGCTGGAAGCGGTGGAACACCTGATCGGCGCCGGCGACATGGTTCAGGGCACCGGCCCGGAGGAGATCGCGGCGGCTGTCCGGGCCGGTGCCCGCACGGTGTGCCCGGCGGACGGCGCGGTCGTGGAGCCGCTGCTGCACGCGTTCGGGACGGTGGTGGAGCAGGGGTGTGCACGGGCTGTCCCGGAGGTTCGGCGGGCCGTGGCGATGCTGTCGACGGCGGACGTCGCGGACGAGGTGGTGTTGCGGGGGCATCCGACGGCGGCGGCTCTCTCGGTCCTGCTGTGGGACGCGGAGGCGAGCCGGGCACTCTGGCGGCGTGCCGAACGGATCGCGCGGCGGTCGGGTGCCCGGTGGCATCTGGCGAGCGGCCTGTACGGCTCGGCGACGCTGGAGGCACGGCTCGGGAACGTGGCCGCGGCCGGGGAACTGCTGGCCGAGGCGAACCGGGTGGGCGCCGGGATCGGGGCTCCGGCGTTTCCGGAGCCGCCCGAGCTGCTGGGCCGGCGGGGTGACGAGGACGGGCTGGAGGCGGCGGCCCGGGCGGCCGGGCGGCTCGGGTCGGGGTCGATGCGCGGGCTGGCGCGGATCGGGATGGTGACCGCGGCTCTCAGCCGGGGCGACTATCCGCGGGCGGCGGCTCTGGCCGCGCGGGTGGTAGCCGCCGACCGGCTCGGGACGGATTCGCGGGTGCTTCCGGATCTGGTGGAGGCCGCGGTCCGCAGCGGTGACCGTGCGGGCGCGGGGGCGGCGCTGGCGACGTTGCGCACCCGGGCCGCCGCGGCCGGCACCGGCTGGTCGCTGGGTGTGCTGTCGCGGACGCGGGCGCTGGTGGCCGAGTCCGGGGATGCCGAGCCGCTCCACCGGCGGGCGGTGGCGCTGCTGTCCGGCGCCGGGGCACGGGTGGATCTGGCCCGGGCGCATCTGCTTTACGGGGAGTGGCTGCGGCGGCGCAAACGCCGCCGCGACGCCCGCGGCGAGTTGCGGACGGCGGCGGCGATGTTTCAGGAGATGGGCGCCGTCGGGTACGCCGAACGCGCGACCCGGGAACTGGAGGCGTCCGGCCGCCCGGCCGTGGGGGCGGCTCGGTGGGACGGGCCGCCGGGCACGGACGGCCGGGAACACGCCGACGGCATGCTCACCCCGCAGGAGCTGACGATCGCCCGCCTGGCCGCGGCCGGCGCCACCAACGGGGAGATCGCGGCCCGGCTGTTCCTGAGCGCGAACACCGTGGATCACCACCTGCGCAAGGTGTTCCGGAAACTGGACGTCTCCTCACGCCGCCAACTGTGGCCCATGGTGCGTTAGTCAGACCCCGCCCGGTCCGGGTGCTAGCGGCCCAGGTGCCGGTCCAGGAACGCGAGACCCTCGTCGACGAGCGGGACCAGGTCGGCGCCGACGAAGCAGTGGTCGGCGCCGGCGACGATGCGCAGTTCGGCGGGGGCGCCGACGGCGGTGAGGCGTTCGTGCAGCTCCCGGCTCTGCCCGACGGGGACGACCCGGTCCTGGTCGCCGTGTGCGAGCAGCAGCGGCGGCGCGTCGGGCGAGACGTAGCTGACGGGGCTGGCGGCCGCCGACTCCTTGGGCATCTCCTGGACCGGGCCGCCGACGAGGCGGCTCTCCGGCGAGTCGGGGCCGTCGTGGTCCTGCAGCCCCCGCGGATGGTTCTGGGCGGCCATGGTGAGCAGGTCACTGGGGGCGTACCAGAGCACGCCGGCCCGGACCGCGTCGGAGACGCCGCCCGGCGAGCCGTCGCCGACGGTGGGGTCGTCGCCGGTGAGCGCGACGAGAGCGGCCAGGTGGCCGCCGGCGGATTCGCCCCAGACGGCGAAGCGGCTCTGGTCGAGTCCGAGGTCGGTGGCGTTGCCGCGGAGCCAGCGGACGGCGGCTTTGACGTCGTACAGCTGGGCCGGGAAGGTGGCTTCGGCGCTGAGCCGGTAGGTGACACGGGCCAGGGCGTATCCGGCCGCGACGATCCGGTCGCCGATCCGGGCGGGGGCGAGCTGCGGCCCGTCGTGCTTGTTGGTGCCGAACCGCCACGCCCCGCCGTGCACCCAGATCACCAGCGGCAGCGGGCCGCCGGTGCCGGGCGGACGGAACAGGTCGAGGGTGAGCGGCCGGTAGCCGGGGTGTTCGGCGACGATCGCGTCGATCACCGGAGTCGGTTGCCGTAACACGAGATCCCCCTGCTCAGAATCGGGTGTCCCGGGACAGCACCGGGCGGTCGCCGGCCGGGCCGCCGGGGAGCCGGCCGGTGCCGGCCGGCCATCGTTCGACCGCCGGCCGGTACCAGATCGAGGTGCCCGCCTGCGGCGCGGGAAAACCTGCCCGGCCGCGCCGGCGGGCCCGCACCCGGTCCAGGATCTCGTCGACGGCCGGGTTCGCGCCGGTGCCGGCGGCCGCGGTGACGGCCGGTTCACCGATGAGCCGGACCACCCGGCCGGCCGGATCACTCAGCATCATCGGCTCAGCATGCCCGGCGGAACCGGCGCCGTGTGTCCCGCTGTCCGGTGTGCGACGGGTCCCGGGATGCGCTAAGGATGTGTCATGGGTGACTTCAGGCTCAACCGCAGACTGCTCCTGACCACGGGCTCCGGCGTCCTCGGAGTGACCGTCCTCAATACCGTGACCGGCTGTTCCTCGTCCGGGCCGGCGGGCACGCCGTCGGCTGCCGCGCCGGCGCCGAGCGCGACCCGCGGCGGGCAGGTGGTGACCGGCGACTGGCAGCGGGTGAATCTCTCCTTCGTCTCGGTCTACCTGCTGGTGCGGGGTGGCGAGGTGGCGGTCGTGGACACCGGCACCCCGGGTTCGGACGCGTCGGTGGAGGCCGGCCTGAAGGCGGCCGGACTGGGCTGGGATGCGGTGAAACACGTGATCCTGACCCACCAGCACCAGGATCACGCGGGCGGGCTGGCGGCGATCGCCCCGCTGGTCGGCGCGACCCTGTACGCCGGGGAGGCCGACGTGCCCGCGATCGACGCCGCGGACAAGACACTGACTCCGCTCAAGGACGGCGACGAGGTCTTCGGCCTGCGGATCATCGGCACGCCGGGGCACACCCTCGGTCACGTATCGGTCTTCGAGCCGGGCACCGGTGTGCTGGTGACCGGTGACGCGCTGCGCAACCAGAACGGGCTGGAGGGTGCGGCGCCGCAGTACACGGCGGACGGCGTGCAGGCGGCCGCGTCGGTGAAGAAGATGGCTACCCTCGATGTGAAGGCGATCCTTCCCGGTCACGGCGAGCCATTGACGAGTGGCGCCAAGGAGGCCCTCCAGAAACTGGCCGCCTCGCTCTGACACTCTTCAGGTTCGCCTGTCGCTCGCCGATCAACAGAGTGACGCCGGACGCGAAGTGAAGGTTGCAGTGACGGAGACACGGCTGACCGGCCTCGAGGTGGTCGAGGAGCTCGGCCGTGGCGCGTTCACGATGGTCCACCGCGCCCGGCGGGGCGACCGCTGGTACGCGGTGAAGCGCCCGCTGGCCGACGTGAGCGAGTACCCCGCGATCCGGACCGAGTTCAGTCGCGAGGCGTCGTGGCTCGCCTGTATCGACGACCCGGCGGTGGTCCGGGTGCACGCGGTCGGTGACCTGGACGGCGTACCGGCCCTGGTGCTGGAGCATCTGCCCGGCGGCTCGCTGGCCGACCAGCTGGCCCTCGGGCTGCCGGCCGAGGAGTGGGTGGTGGGGCTGGCCGCGCGGCTGGCCCGTGGCCTGGCCGCCGCGCACCGGCTGGGCCTGGTGCACCGGGACATCAAGCCCGGCAACATCATGGTCGGTCCGGATCGGCCGGCGAAACTGATCGACTTCGGTCTGGCGCGGCTGGGCGAGGAGGTCAGCGCCCTGGACGAGGCGGTCGGCACCTTCCTGTACTCGGCTCCGGAGCAGTCCGGCATGCTCAAGCGCCCGGTGGACCGCCGCTCGGATCTGTACTCGCTGGGCGTGGTGTTGTTCGAGTGCCTCACCGGACGGCTGCCGTTCGAGGCCGACGACGTCGGTGAGCTGCTCCGCCTGCACCTGACCGCCCCGGTTCCGGATCTGGCGGAGCTGCGCCCGGGCATCCATCCGGCGCTGGCCGAGGTGGTGTGCCGGCTGCTCGCCAAGGATCCCGACGACCGCTATCAGGACGCCCGGTCGCTGCTGGCCGACCTGCGGGACTGTCCGGGCGGTGAGGCCGCCGGGCAGCCCGCGGTGGCCGGCTGGCCGTTGCGGGGCCGGGCCGCCGAGTCGGAGCGGCTGACCCGCCGGTGGGACCGGGCGCGGGCCGGGCACGGCGGGGTGGCGGTGATCCGCGGCGGTCCGGGTTCGGGCCGGACCCGGCTGGCCGAGCAGGTGGCGGCCGAGGTGGAGACGGCCGGCCTTCCGGTGTTCTGGGCGACCTGCCGGGCCGGTGAGGCGACGCCGTTGTCCGCGGTACGGGAGGCCCTCGACGGCTGGCCGGGCGGGGTGCGGCTGCCCGCGGCCCGGCGCGCGCCGTACGGGGAGATGGCCGCGGCGTCGGCCGCGGCGGCCGGGCCGGGCCTGCTGGCGCGGCTCTCCGGCGAGCTGGGCCCGCCGGGTGGGGACGTCACGCCGCCCGGCGGTGACGAGCACGTGCTGGGTGCGGGGGTCACCTTCCTGAGCGAGCTGGCCACCCGGGCCGGTGGGTTGCTGCTGGTCGTCGACGACGCGCAGCATCTGGACTCCGGCTCCCGGCAGCTGTTGGAGAAGCTGGCCACCGATCTGCCCACGCTGCCGGTGCTGGTGCTGCTCACCGCCCCGGACGGGGCGGACGACCCGGCCGCCGGGCTGGACGGCGCCGCCCTGGAGGTGAGCTGCACACCGCTGACCGGGCCGGCGGTGGCCGACCTGATCGCGTCGCGGCTGCCCGGGGCGGAGGCGCCGGTGGAGTTGGTCCGGCACGTGGCGGCGCGTACCGACGGCACGCCGCTGGCGGTGGTGAGCTATCTGCTGCGGCTGCTCGACGCGGGTCTGCTGCGCCCGGTGTGGGGTGTCTGGAGCCTGGACACGGCCGGGGCGGACGCCTTGCCGCCGGCCGCGGAGGTCCGCGATCTGCTCGCCACCCGCCTGACCGCGCTGCCGGCGGAGGTGCTGGAGTGCCTGACGGTGGCCGCGGTGGCCGGTGTGCGGTTCCGGGCGGAGACGCTGCTCGCGGTCGGCGGAACGGACCGGGTGCCGGCGGCGCTGACGGCCGCGGCCGACCGGCACGTGCTGGAGGCGCGGCGCGGCGGGTGGTATGCGTTCGTCCACCCCCAGCTACGGGACGTGCTGCTGGAACAGGTCGCCGAGGACCGGCTGCGGCGGTTGCACGCCGAACTGGGCCGGGCCCTCGAAGGGCTGCCCGAGGAACTGCGGGACGAGGGGCACGCGTACGCGGTGGCCCGTCACTACCGCCGGGCCGGTGACGCCGTCCCGGCCGCGGACCGGCGGCGCAGCGTCGCCGCGGCAGGCCGGCGGGCGCTGGCCGACCAGGCGCCGGACGAGGCGATCGGCTACCTGACCGAGGCGGTGGCCGGGGATCCGGGGCCGGGCACCGAGTTGCTGCACTCGCTGGCGCTGGCGTACCTGCGGGCGGGCCGGCTGGAGCAGGCCGGGGAGGTGCTGGACCGGGCGCTGGCCGGTGAGCCGGACCGGCTGCGGCGGGCCCGGCTGCTGACCACCCGGATCGAGCTGCACCACACGGTCTGGGACGACGGCCGGGCGCTGGACGTGACGCGGGCGGCGCTGGCCGAGTTGCGCCGGCCGCTGCCCGGGCGGGGACTGCTGGTGCTGTTGGCGTCGCTGTTCGTCGCGTTCGCTGGTGGGCTCGTCCGGCGTACCGGAGTGGGGTTCGGCGCCGCACGTGGCCGCCGCCGGGAGCACCTGGCCGCGCTCGCCGCCGTCCTGGATGCCGGCGGCTATGCCGCCGCGGTCGGTCTGCGCCTGGCCGAGGCCGGGACGCTGGCGTTGCGCGCGGTGCACGCGGTGAACCGTCTGGGCCCCTGCCCCGAGTACGTTCGCGTCTACAGCCTGCTCGGCTACGTGACCGCGATGATCCGGTTGCGGGGCACGAGCGAGCGCTGTCTGCGCCGGGCCGCCCAGGTGGCCGCCGGGCTCAACGATCCGGGGCTGGGCGCCTACGTGGAGTGGATGCGGGGCTGTGCCCTGCTGTTCAGCGGCGCCGACGACGGCAGCGTGTGGGAGAAGACGACCACCCGGAACGCCCGGTGGTACGTTCCGGCCCAGCTGATCCCCGGTTACGCCACCCTGGGCCTGCGGTTCCTGCTGCGCGGCTACGTCGAGGAGGCGGCCCGCGAGTACGAGCGGGGTATGCGCAACCTGCACGACCAGGAGCATGTGCTGGGCACCTCGCTCGGGATGCTCAGCGTCATGGTGCCGGCCGGGCAGAGCCGCTTCGGTGAGGCGGGCGCGGCGCTGAAGCGGCTGCGGGAGGCGTTCCCGCCGGGCGCCGGCACCCGGGTGCAGCGGGCCAACATGCTGACCGCGGCGGCCTGCGTGCTGATCGAGCAGGGTGACGTGGGCCCGCGGCTGGAGGAGGTGTTCGCCGAGTTCCACGCGCTGGGGCTGCGCCGCGGCGATCTGATGCCGCAACACAAGTGGATCTACGTGTACGAGGCGCATGCCCGGCTCATGCAGTTCCGCTACGCGACGGACACCGAGCGCCCGGCCCGGCTGGCGGTGGCCCGCAAGGCGGTCCGTGACCTGGGCCGGGTCGGCGGCACCCCGCTGCTGCGCTGTGTGCACCTGACCACGCAGGCGTCGTGGCATCTGGCGGCCGGTGACCCCTGGCGCTGTGTGCGGATCGCCGACGAGGCGGAGCGGCGGCTGCGGAAGGTGGACGCGCCGTTCATCCAGTACGAGGTGTTCCGGATCCGGGCCCGGGCGATGCGTGCCCTGGGCCTGGCCAACGAGGCGGACCGGCAGGCCCGGTTCGCGCTGGGCATGGCGATCTTCCACGGCTGGGAGCAGCGGCGGCGGCAGACGCGTACCGAGTTCGGTGTGGACGAGGGCGCCGGCACCCACCGGCGGACGGTGGCCGAGCGCCGTCCGGCCAGCGGCCGCAACCGGCACCTGGAGGCGTTGCAGCAGGTCAGCACGGCCGCCGCGACGATTCTGGACCCGCGGCAGCTGGCCAGCGTGGCCCTCGACGAGATGCTGCGCATCCTGGGCGCCGAGCGGGCGGTCTTCTTCCTGCTGGACGAGGCCGGCGAGCCGGTCCGGTACGCGGGACGCGACGCCTCCGGGGATCTCCCGGAGACCGGCGAGCACGCGTCCACGCTGGTTCGGCGGGTCGCCGCGAGCGGGGAGCCGCTCGTGGTGGCCGGCACCGAGCAGGCCGCCGCGCTCGGCTCGCGCAGCGCGGTGGTGCACGGCCTGCGCAGCATCCTGATCGCCCCGGTCCAGTTCAAGGGCCGGCTGGTGGCAGTCGTCTACCTGGACAGCCGCCTCGCCCGGGGCGTCTTCACCGACGACGACGTGGCCGTACTGACCGCGGTGAGCAGCCACGTCGCCGTGTCGCTGGAGACCGCGCGGGCGGCGCAGCTGCATTCGCAGGTGCAGGCCGCCCGGCAGCAGCAGGCGCTCGCCGAGATGCTGCGGGCGGGCCTCGCCGAGCTGAGCGCCATCCTGGAGCCGGACCGGCTGCTGCGGCATCTGTGCGGCATGCTGCGCGCGCAGCTCGGCGCGACGGCCGGTTGTCTGGTCAGCGGCGCCGGCGAGGTGATCGAGGTGGTCGGCGCGGCGCCCGCCGACGCGGTCGGCAGCTCGGTGCAGCTCACCCCGGGCGACTCGCCCGAGCTTCTCGATCCGTCCGAGACCGCGGGGGTACGCGAGCGGCTGCTCGCCGGTTCGCCGGCCGCACTGACCGTGCCGCTGGTGGGACGGGACGGCCCGGTCGGGCTGGTGCTGCTGGGCGGGCCCGGGCTCGACGACACCAGCCGTCAGGTGGCGGCCGCGCTGGCCACCCAGGGCATGACCGCGTATGAGAACGCGCGCCTGTTCAGCCGGGTGCAGGAGCTGGCCACCACCGACGAGCTGACCGGGCAGCACAACCGGCGGCACTTCTACGCGATCGCCGGCGCCCTGGTGCGGGCCGCCGCCCGCAACAGCCGTCAGCTGGCGGCGGTGATGCTGGACATCGACAAGTTCAAGGCGATCAACGACACGTACGGGCACGGCGTCGGCGACGAGGTGATCCGTGCCGTGGCCACCCGGATCCGGGGCCGGCTGCGCCACTCCGACGTGCTGGGCCGGTACGGCGGGGAGGAGTTCGCGGCGGTCCTGCCCGACCATGACGGGCATGCCGTCGAGCTGGCCGAACGGATCCGCCAGGCAGTCGCCGGGGATCCGATCGACACGCACGCCGGGCCGCTGCCGGTGACGATCAGTGTGGGCCTCGCCCGGCTGGGTCCGGGCGACACCGCGCTGGACGATCTGCTGGCCCGCGCCGACCACGCCCTCTACCGGGCGAAGGAGGCGGGCCGAAACCGCGTCATGTCCGACTGAGCTGTGCTGGCTGGCTGTGCTGGCTGGCTTCGCTTCGCTCCGCGGCAAAAAGCCTTGTTCACCGGTGTCGAGGCAGGCGATTTCCCGCCGCCAGCAAACCCCGCTGGCGTCGGGAAATCGCTTGCCTCGACACCGGCGGCTTTTTGCGAGGGACGTTGAGTGCCCGCCGTAGGGGTGGGGTTGATGTCACGTGGGTGGGAGACGTTTCTGCGGGCCGGTGGAGGTTGCCGGGGTCGGTAGAAGTTGCCGGGGGTCGATGAAGGTTGCCGGGGTCGGTAGACGTTGCCGGGGTCGGTGGAAGTTGCCGGGGTCGGTGGGCGTATTGGGGAGGGGTGGATGGGTTAGAGAGGGTGACGGGCGTCGGTGGGGGCGCGGCGCAGTTGGGTGGGGGTCAGGCCGTAGCGGGATTTGAAACGGCGGATGAAGTGGGTGGCGTCGCGGAAGCCCCAGGAGTGGGCGATCGCGGCGACCGGTCGGTGCCGGTGTCCGGGGTGCAGGAGGTCGTGGCGGGCGCCGCGGAGACGTTCGTCGATGATCCACTGTTCCAGGCTGAGGCCGTCACGGGCGCAGAGTTTGTAGAGCTGGCGCAGGGAGATGTTGTGGGCCGCGGCGATCCGGGACGGGGTGAGGCCGGGGTCGGTCAGGTGGTGGCGGACGTAGGCGCGGATCCGGGTGAGCAGGGTTTCAGCGAGGGCGCGGCGGGTGTGGCGTTCGGTACGCGCGGACGACGCCAGCAGTGCCCGGACCAGGTCGACGGTGGCGGCCGCGACGGCGGGGGCGGACGGGTCGGCGGTGATCCGGGCCCGGTCCCGGGACAGGCCGGCGACGTGGGCGGTCACCAGGCGGTAGAGCGGGCTGGTGTGCAGGCCGGTGAGCGCCTCGCGGATCGTGTCGTGCGGCAGGTCGAGCTGGTCGAGGGGGATCTGGACGCAGCCGGCCGCGCCGTCACCGGACCAGGAGTAGTCGTAGGCGCCGGACAGGTCGACGCCGAGCAGTTCGCCGGGTGGGGTGACGCGCTGGTGGCCGTGCTGGTCGAGGCGGCCGTGTCCCTGCTGCTGGACGGCCAGGGAGATCACCGGCATGGTGTCCTGGCGGGCCAGCCTGGCGGTGCGCAGCAGCCGCAGGCCGGACGAGCGGCAGGTGAAGATGTTGGTGTCGCCGAGGTCCCACACCTCCATCCGGGCGTGCACCGGCTCGCCGGGGCGCTCGTGGATGACGTGGCAGGGGGCGGAGGCGTACATCATCGCCGTGTGGACGGCCTCCACCCGCTCGGAGGCGGGCAGGGCCGCCGTGTCGAGAACGAACGCCATACCGGTCCACGTTAGGCGGCCGCCCCGCCGAAGAACACGGCCGGGGAGCAGCCGCCCGCCCTGGGCGGCTGCTCGAAACGGTCAGCCGTGCCGGTGCCGGTGGTGCCGGCGTGGCGGCAGCAGTGCGGCGCTACTGATCACCAGGCAGACGATCAGGAGGGCGCCGACCATGATGTCGACCCACATCGCGGACCTCCTCGGGCCCTGTCAGCTGCGTTGAGCAGCCATTTCTCACGGTCCCCCGGCGGGTGGCGGCCGTCAACCGGTTCGCCGGAATCGGCGGTTGGCATGGTACGGCTCCGGGGATCCGCCTATGCTGCCCCCGAGGGGAGTACCTCCACGGGAGCGTGGCGGTCACCACGGGCATGCGGATGTGCCCTCGTGCGTTCGCCCGGCGTCGAGCGGGTGAGGGAGACCTCGGACGATCAATCGTGTCCGAGGGGGCCCCGTGCTCGATCTTCCGTCCATCGCGTCCACGCAACTGTGGGCGATCAGTGTCGCCGTGCTGTTGCTGTTGCTCGCCGCCGATTTCGCGATCACCCACCGCCCGCACGACGTGGCGATGCGCGAGGCGGTCGGCTGGTCGCTGTTCTATCTCGCGCTTCCGGCCGCGTTCGGGGCCTTTCTCTGGCAGATGTACGGGCACGCGCCGGCCATGGAGTTCTTCACCGGTTACGTGGTGGAGAAGTCGTTGTCGGTGGACAACCTGTTCGTCTTCATGCTGCTGCTGGCCGCGTTCGCCGTGCCGCCGCAACTGGCGCAGCGGGTGCTGCTGTACGGGATCGCCGGCGCCCTGGTGCTGCGGGCGGTGTTCATCGCGGCCGGGGCGGTCGTGCTGCAGAGCGGCGTGTGGGCGTTCCTGCTGTTCGGGGCGGTGCTGCTGGCGACCGCGGTGAAGGTGTTCCGGGAGGCGATGCGCCACGAGGACTACCAGGTCGACATCGACGGCATGCGCAGTGTGCGGCTGATGCGCCGGCTCATGCCGGTGACCGGCGAGTACCACGGCGGGCGGCTGTCCGTGGTGCTGCGGGGCCGGCGCACGCTCACTCCGCTGGCGCTCGTGGTGGTGGCGGTGTTCATGACCGATCTGGTGTTCGCGGTCGACTCGGTGCCGGCCGTGTACGGCGTGACCGAGGACCCGTACCTGGTGTTCGCGACGAACGCGTTCGCCCTGCTCGGCTTGCGGGCGCTGTACTTCGTGCTGCACAACGTCCTGGACCGGTTGCGTCACCTGAACTACGGGCTCGCGGTGATCCTGGCGTTCATCGGGGTGAAGCTGGTGCTGCACTGGGCGCACGGTGTGTGGCCGGGTGTGCCGGACATCCCGACCGACGCGTCGCTGGCCGTGATCGGGCTGACCCTGGTGACGGTGACCGTGACCAGCCTCTACGCGGACCGCCGGGAGCGCGTCGTCACCTGAACGCGACCGGGCCGGGGCGACGGCGGATCTGATCGGCCGCGTCCCGGGCGGCCATGATCAGCGGGCGGGCGTCGGTGAAGGCCGTGACGGCGGCGTCCAGGTCGCCGGCCCGGGCGGCGGACTCGATCCGCCCGCAGGCGGCGCTCGCGGCGCCCGCGCCGAGGTTGGCCAGCACTCCCATGAGCTGGTGTGCCTCGGCGCGGGTGCCGGCCGGGTCGTCGAAGGCGAGGGCCTGCTGGATCCGGTCCAGATGCTCCGGGATCTTCGCCGACAGCGTGGCGAGGAGCCCGGCGAGCGCGCCCGCGGTGGCCGCCGGGTCGGGGCCGCGCAGCTGGTCCAGCCGCCGCTCGATCTCCGCGATCACCGTGGCCGGGTCCGGGGGCGCGTGCCGGGACCAGCGTTCCAGCACCCGGGACACGTCCACCGGGACGAGCGGTTTGGCCAGGTGCTCGTCCATGCCGGCGGCCAGGCAGCGGGCCCGGTCCTCGGCCAGGGCGCTGGCGGTGAGCGCGATGATCGGCACGTGCCGGCCGGGTGGCTCGTGGCGGCGGATCTCCTCGGTCGCCTGGTAGCCGTCCATCTCCGGCATCAGACAGTCCATGAGGATCGCCCGGTAGTCCCGGCTCAGCGCCAGGTCCACCGCTTGCCGGCCGTTGACCGCCACGTCGGCCGTGTAGCCGAGGTTCGCCAGGATGCCGAGCGCGACCGTACGGTTGATCTCGTTGTCCTCGACCACCAGCAGGTGGCCGCGGCCGGGCGGGTTCTCCTGCACCATCGTGTCCACCGTCCTGTCGCTGTCGGCCTCGGCCAGCACCCCGGCCAGCGCGTCGAAGAGCTGGGACTGCCGCAGCGGTTTGGCGAAGGCCGCCGACACCCGCGGGTCCGGCTCGCCGGGCAGGCGGGCCGGGTCGGCGGCGAGCAGGATGGTCTTCGGCACCGGGCAGCCGGGCGGCGCCAGCGTTTCCACCGGGGCCGTCTCGACGTCGGCGATGACCAGGTCGAAGGGGCGTCCCGCGGTGGCCGCCTGGGCCAGCGCCCGGGTCGCGCCGGCTTCGTCGGGCACCCCGGTGGCGTCCATCGACCAGGCGGCGAGCTGGTCGAGGAGCACGGTGCGGTCGTCGTCGCCGGCCTCCACGATGAGCACCCGCAGGCCGTCCAGGCAGTGCCGGTCGAAGAGGTCGAGGCCTTCCCGGGCGGTCCGCAGGGTGACCGTGAACCAGAAGGTGCTGCCTTCGCCCGGCACGCTCTCCACGCCGATCCGGCCGCCCATCAGTTCGACCAGGTCGCGGCTGATGGCCAGGCCCAGCCCGGTGCCGCCGAAGCGCCTGGTGGTGCTCGCGTCGGCCTGGGTGAACGCCTCGAACAGCCGCTCCATCTCCGGCCTGTCGATGCCGATGCCGGTGTCGTGCACCTCGAACCGGATCGGCACGGCGCCCGGCGCGGCGCTGACCGTACGGTCCGGGACCGCGGAGATCGCCACCCGGCCGCGCGGGGTGAACTTGACCGCGTTCCCGGCCAGGTTGAGCAGCACCTGGCGCAGCCTGGCGGGGTCGCCGCTGACGGTGGCGGGCAGGTCCGGGTGGCAGGTGCCGCTGACGGTGACCGCTTTCTGGGTGTCCGGCGGGGCGACCAGCGCCACCACGTCCGCGACCAGCCGGGCCACCTGGAAGTTGGCGTCCTCCAGCAGCGCCTTCCCGGCTTCCAGTTTGGAGAAGTCGAGGATGTCGTTGATCACCGACAGCAGGGCCGCGCCGGCCGCGCCGATGCCCTCGGCGTACCGGCGCTGCCGCTCGTCCAGGGTGGAGCCGAGCAGCAGGCCGGTCAGGCCGATCACGCCGTTCATCGGCGTACGGATCTCGTGGCTCATCGAGGCGAGGAACCGTGACTTGAGGCGGGCCGCCTCGATCGCCTGGTCGCGGGCCTCGGCCAGGGCCTGTTCGGTCTCCAGCCGGGCCGTGATGTCGCGGACGAAGCCGTGGAAGTGCGGGCTGTCGCCGTGCCGGATGCACCACATGGTCAGCTCGACCGGGATCTCGTGGCCGTCCCGGTGTGCCGCGGTCATCTCGGTGGGCCGGTCCAGCAGCCAGTCGAGGCGGCCGTCCAGCAGCCGTCGCAGCGCCGCGTGGTACCGCGCGGGCAGGATCGTGCCGGTCACGTCCTGGCCCAGTATCTCCGTGCGCGGCCAGCCGAAGACGTGTTCGGCCTGCCGGTTCCATTCAGTGATCACCCCGGCCGCGTCCATCGTGAAGAACGGGTCGCTGGCCGCCTGCATGATCATTTCGAGTTGTTCGCGCTCCACCCGGCGGCGCTGTTCGGCCTGCACCCGCGAGGTGATGTCGTGCGCCACGGTCGACGCGCCGATCACCGTGTCGTCGGCGTCCCGCATCGGGGCCATGCTCAGCGACACCTCGATGAGGGTGCCGTCCTTGCGCCTGCGGCGGGTCTCGAACCGGTTCACGGCCTGGCCGCCGAGCACCCGGGCGAGCAGCTCCCGTTCCTCGCCCAGCCGGTCCGGTGGGAGCAGGCGGGTCACGTCGCTGCCGATCATCTCCTCGGCGGTGTATCCGTACAGTCGCTCGGCGCCCGGGTTCCAGGTCTTGATCACCCCGTTCGGGGTCTTGCTGACGATGGCGTCCTGGGAGGCCTCGACGATCGCGGCGAGCCGGGCGTTCTCGTGCGCCTGCGAGCGCAGGTCCGTCTCGGCCGCCCGCAGATGGGTCACCTCGGCGGCCACCCCGAAGATCGCGTACGGGCGGTCGCGGTGGTCGCGCAGCGCGTACAGGGTGGTGATGAACCGGCGTCGCCGGCCGGCGTCGGACAGCGTGTCCTCGAAGGCGACCGGGCCGTCCGCGGCGAGCGCCGCCCGGTCCCGGCGGCGGATCTCGGCGAGCCGCCCGGCGGGATGCACCTCGTGGTCGTGGCGGCCGGCCGCGCCGCCGGGTGGAATACCCTGCAACCGCTCGTAGGCGGCGCTGGTCAGCCGGTAACGTCCGGTGAGATCCTTCACGAACGCCGGGGTTCCGGTCTGCTCGAGGACCTCGGCGAGGTGGAAGTACCGGTCCCGCCGGTTCCGCAGGCGGCAGGTGGCCAGCGCCACCGCCCCGGCGGTGACGGCGCCGGCGGTCAGCAGGGACACGGCTCTCACCAGCACGGCGGCACCCCCGAAGATCCGAATCTGTTTCAGCATCAACGTACATGCCTTAACCTTCATAACGGACATATCCTGATCAAACGCGATCTCTAGGGAGCCGCCGTGGCGACAGTGATGGTCGTCGACGACGTAGCCGCCAACCGGGACATCGTGCGCATGCTGCTCGGCTTCCGCGGGCATGAGGTCATCGAGGCACAGAACGGCGCCGACGCCCTCCGGCTGGCCCACACCCACCACCCCGACGTCGTGGTCTCCGACGTGCTGATGCCCGGCATCGACGGCCTCGAACTGGTCCACCGCCTGCGCGCCGACCCGGACCCGGAGGCCGCCTCCGCGCCGGTGATCTTCTACACCGCCAACTACCTGGAACCGGAGACCCGGCCGCTGGCCGAGGCGTGCGGTGTCAGCCAGGTGGTGCTCCGCTCACAGGACCCGGACACCCTGCTCGACGCGATCGACTCGGCGCTGGCCGCCGGGCCGGTCACCGTCGACCTCGGCACGGACGAGGACTTCGCCCAGGCCCACCTGCACGCGGTCAACGCCAAACTGATCGAGAAGGTACGCGCGCTGCACGACACCGAGCGCCGTTTCGAGGCGATGGCGGTCGCCTCCCCGGTCGGCATCGGCATCATCGACCGGCACGGGCACGCCGACTACGTGAACCCGCGTTTCGCCGAGATCATCCAGACGCCGATGGACCGACTCCTCGGCCAGGGCTGGCTCGACTGCCTGGACGAGCCCGCCCAGGACGCCGCCCTGGAGCTGCTGCACGGCGCCGGTGACGACACCGAGCTGCGGTTCACCCACCGGATCACCCGGCCCGACGGCGAGGTCCACCACCTGCGGGTGCACCTGCGGCAGATCCACGACGTGGACGAGGGCCTAAGCGGCGGCGTGCTGATGGTCGACGACGTCACCGACGTGGCCCTGGCCGAACAGCGGCTGCGGGAGGAGACCCAGCGGCGGCAGGACGAGGCCCGCACCCGCGACGCCGAACGCCTGCACGCCCTGCGCCGGATGGCCGGCGGCACGGCACACGACTTCAACAACATCCTCGGCGCCATCCTCGGCTACGTGAACCTCGCCATCGAGTCAATCAACGACGGCCAGGCGGACGGCGCCATCCCGCCGGACACCGCGCAGAGCCTGCTCGACGACCTGGCCCAGGTGGTCAAGGGCGGCCAGCGCGCCCAGGGCCTCACCCAGCAGCTGCTCGCCTTCGGCCGCCGTGAGGTCAACCAGCCCACCAGCCTCGACATGAACACGCTGCTGCGCGACAACGCCGCGTCGCTGCGGGCCGCCGCCGGCCCGGACGCCGAGCTGCGCCTCGACCTCGGCGCCGAACTGCCCGCCGTCAAGGCCGACCCGGCACAGCTCACCCAGGTGCTGCACAACCTGGTCCGCAACAGCGGCGAGGCGATGCCGGACGGCGGTGCCGTCACCATCACCACATCGGTGGAGGACGGCCGGGTGGCGGTCCAGGTCCGCGACTCCGGCGCCGGCATGGACCCCGACGTCCTGGACCGCTGCTGCGAACCGTTCTTCAGCACCAAGTCCACCACCGGCACGGTCGGGCTGGGCCTGTCCACCGCGCACGGCATCGTCAGCCAGGCCGGCGGCCAGCTCTCCATGGAGTCGCGGCCCGGGCAGGGCACCACCGCGACGTTCACCCTCCCGGCGACGGCCGGCCCCACCCCGGCGGTCCCGCCGCCGAAGACGCCGGCCTGCGACCGGTCCGGCGGCGAGACGCTGCTGCTGGTCGACGACGAGGAGGCGGTGCTCCAGGTGGCCGCCCGGATCCTCGGCGGCGCCGGATACCGGGTGCTCACCGCGCCGGACGCGGGTGAGGCGCTGCGCCTGCTGGAACGCCACGGCGGCGAGGTGGCGGCCCTGGTCACCGACGTGGTGATGCCCGGCATGAACGGCCGCCAGCTCGCCCGCATCGCCGTCGGGCGACGGCCCGGCCTCTGCGTCGTGTTCGTCTCCGGCTACGCCGACTCTCTCTTCGACGAGCAGGGCAACAACCTGGAGCCGGGGTCCACGATCCTGGCCAAGCCCTTCGACCGGGAGAAACTCGTGAACACCGTCCGCGCCGCGCTGGGCGCCACCGCCGGCGCCTGACCGGCCGGTGGCACCCGGCGCCCAGCCCCGTCAGGCCGTCCTGGTCGCCGCCACCACCAGGTTGAACCCGGTGTCGGCGGCCAGGACCGGGTCGCTGAACCCGGCCCCGGCGAGCAACTCCAGACGCTTCGCCGGGCCACCCAGCGTGCCCAGCCCGTACGCCCCCGGCTGGCTCAGCGAGCCGGGCGTGCACAGGGCCGTCGACGACGCGTAGCCGATCCGGGTGATCGGCATCCCGATCGTGGCCGTCCAGTCGTCGGCCGACCACGGCTCCACGGCGACCACGATGCCGCCCGGCGCCAGCGCGTCGTGGGCCGCCTTCAGCGCCGCCACCGGGTCGCCCAGGTCGTGCAGCGCGTCGAAGAAGACCACCACGTCGAACGGTCCGTGCCCGCCGATCGCCGCCGCGTCGGCGACGTGGAAGGAGACGTTCGCCGGGCTGCCCGCCTCGATGGCCCGGGCCCGCGCGGTGGTGATCGACGGCCCGTGCAGGTCGAACCCGGTCACCCGGGAATTCGGCCACAGGCGCCCGATCAGCAGGTCGGCGTAGCCGTGCCCGCATCCGACGTCGGCCACCCGGGCGCCCGCCTCCAGCTTGGCGACCAGCCCGGGCACCGCCGGGAACCACGTCTGGGCGAGGTGATTGACGTACGCGGTCCGGAAGTACCGCTCGATCCCGTGGAAGGTGCATCCCGGCACCTCGTCGACGGAGAGCCCACCGTCACCGCGGAACGCCGCCTCCACGTGCTCCAGCGACAGGAAATGCCCGGTGAGGATCTCGCCGGCCGCCACCACGTGCGCCGGCGAGTCGACCACCGACAGCGCCAGCGCGTGCTCGATCGGCAACTCGAACCGGTCCCCGTCGACCACGGTCAGGTATCCGGAGACGGCCATCTGGCGCAACCACTCGGTGACCAGGCGCGGGTTGAGCCCGGTCCGCGCGGCCAGCTCGGCCGCGGTCACCGCCCCGGCGCCGGTCATCTCCCGGAACAGCCCGAGACGGTCCCCCAGCACGGTCATCGCGGTGCTGGCCGCCCCGGCGAAGTCGGTGATCATCTGCCCGACGAAGGCCTCCGCACGAGCCTCATCGATGGTCGGAGTCTGCTGTGTCTCAGTCATGCCCCTACCGTGCGGGCCACCCCTTGCCACACCCTTGCGGCGACCTTGCCGCCCACTGTCACCGCCCGCCTCACCCTCCGTGCGGGCGGCTCCCGCTCCAGGCGGGCGGCTCGCGCTCCAAGCGGGCGGCTCGCGCTCCAAGCGGGCGGCTCGCGCTCCAAGCGGGCGGCTCGCGCTCCAAGCGGGCGGCTCCCGCTCCAAGCGGGCGGGTCACCCTCCATGCCGGCGGCTCGCGCTCCAAGCGGGCGGCTCCCGCTCCAAGCGGGCGGGTCACCCTCCATGCCGGCGGCTCGCGCTCCAAGCGGGCGGCTCCCGCTCC
>NZ_JBFAMR010000067.1:0-5181 GCF_040656595.1 Actinoplanes sp. NPDC049802 | reverse complement strand
AAGCGGGCGGCTCGCGCTCCAAGCGGGCGGCTCCCGCTCCAAGCGGGCGGCTCCCGCTCCATGCCGGCGGCTCGCGCTCCAAGCGGGCGGCTCACGCTCCAAGCGGGCGGCTCCCGCTCCAAGCGGGCGGCTCGCGCTCCAAGCGGGCGGCTCACGCTCCAAGCGGGCGGGTCACGCTCCAAGCGGGCGGCTCACGCTCCAAGCGGGCGGCTCACGCTCCAAGCGAGCGGGTCACGCTCCAGGCGAGCGGGTCACCCTCCGTGCGGGCGGCTCGCGCTTCGTGCGCTTTCCTTCCGGTACGCCGTGAGCGCGGCCGAAGCGAGCTCGGCGGCTCCGGCGACACCGCCGCCGCACGGCCGCACCGCCGCGGCACGGGCCCGGATTCCGGCCAGCCGGGCGCGGTCCGGCCCCATCACGGCTGGGGCCATCGGATCGTCGTCGGCGGCCGCCACCAGCGCCGCGGCGGTCTCCGTGTCGCCGAGCCCGGCCAGCAACTCGGCGCTCAACCGGATCATCGTCCACACCTGGGCGGTCATGTTCGCCGCCCGTACCGTCGCGAGCACCTCCCGGCAGGCACTGACCGCCGTCCCGGTCCGGCCCAGCCGGATCAGCACGGCGGCCCGCGCCACCCGGGCGATGTGTCCCGTGTAGACCAGGCTGGCCCGGTCGCTGGACTCGATCGACCGGTCGTACCAGGTCAGCGCCCGCTCCGGGTCGGCGCTCGCCAGCAGCTCACCGCGGGTGAACGGCACGAACCCGTCCAGATGCTCGGTGTCGAGATACCCGGCGTACGTCTCCAGCCACCGGGCCCCCGCCGCCGGATCACCGCCGTACGCGTCCATCAGCGCCGAACAGCAGACGCCGGTGGCCCGTGCCCAAGCCGGGGCATGCCGGTCGGCGGCCATCCGCTCGGCGTCGCGGCGGACCGCGTCCGGCCGCCCGGCGAACATACCGTTCGAGATCCGGATCAGCAGCGCGACCCAGCGCATCCGGTGGTCGTCGGGCAGCCGGCCGAGCGCCGCGGTGAGCAGCCGGTCCGCCTCCGGCAGGCGGCCGTGCAACCATTCGCCGGTGCCGGCCGCGACCGCCCGCAACGCGTCGCTCTCGGTCACCACCCGGTCCGGCGCGCCGCGGGCCAACTGCTCGGTCAGGCCGGGATCCGGCGAGTCCGCGCCGACCACCGCGAGCATGGCGGCCAGCCGGGCACCGTCGTCCCGGTCGCCGCCACCCTCACTCAGCCAGGTCAGCGCCTCCTGCAGATTGGGCAGCTCCCGGCGCATCGCCGGATAGGTTCGCGGATTCCGCTGCCGGGCGCCGTCCACCAGCTCGGTGGCGAGCGCCAGCATCCACCGGGCGTGCGCGTCGCGAGCCGAACGTTCCCCGTCCGGTCCGAGATGGCCGAGCCCGACGTGCCGCACCGTCTCCAGCAGCCGGTACCGCGGCGGGTCGGCGACCACCAGCGAGGCGTCGACCAGTTCGGCCAGCAGCGGCTCGGAATCCGGCTGGAAATGCCGCAGGGCGTCCAGGGTGAAGCCGCCCCGGCACACGGCCAGCCGGTCCAGCAGCCGCTGCGACGCCGGATCGAGAAGCCGGTACGACCATTCGACGGTCGCCGAAACCGCGGTCGCCCGGTCGCCGCCCCGGGCCGGTTCCAGCACGTTAAGCCCCGCGCCCAGCCGGTCCCGCAGATGCGCCAGCCCGAACACCGCCTCCCGCCGGGCGGCCAGCTCCACCGCCAGCGGCAGCCCGTCGACAAGACCGCAGATCTCGGCGGCGAGCTCACGCGTACGAGAATCGTCCTCGAAATCGGCGCGCAGAAGCGCGGCCCGGTCGCAGAAGAGCGCCACCTGATCCTCCGCCGGAGGCGGCCCGATCCGCAGCACCCGCTCCCCCGCCACGTCCAGCCGCTGCCGCGACGTGGCCAGCACCCGCAGCCCCGGACAGCGTGCCACCAGCTCCCCGACGAGCGACCGCACCGCCTCCAGCAGATGCTCGCAGTTGTCCAGCACCAGCACCGCCGGCATCGACCCGATCCGCTCGGCGAGAGCCGCCACCCCACCCCGGGGCGCGGCACGCATCCCCAGCGCGCCCGCGACGGCCGACGCCACATCGTCCGGAACCGACCGCTCGGCCAGTTCCACGACCAGCTCACCGCCGGCGAGCGCCTCCCGCATGAGCCGCGTCTTGCCCACCCCGCCGGGCCCGACCAGCGTCGTCACCGGCCCGGCGGCGAGCGCCGCCCGCACCGCGGCCAGCTCGTCCCGGCGCCCGAAGAACCGATCCACCCGCCGCCACCCTGCCCCACCGACGCCCCGCGGCGGCTCCCCCATCTCGCCGGCTCCGGCCGCGAACGCACCGCCGTCGCCATCACGGCCGCCACGGCTCTCCCGGCTGTCACGACTTTCGCGGCCGTCACGACCCTCATCGCCGTCGCGCCGGTCGCGGCGTTCCCAACCGTCGTCGCCGCCGCGGCCCTCCCGGCTGTCGCGGCCGTCATCGCCATCACGGCCCTCCCGGCCGTCGCGGCCGCCACGACCCCCATCGACGTCGCGCCGGTCGCGGCGTTCCCAACCGTCGTCGCCGCCGCGGCCCTCCCGGCCGTCGCGGCCGTCATCGCCATCACGGCCCTCCCGGCCGTCGCGGCCGTCATCGCCATCACGGCCCTCCCGGCTGTCGCGGCCGTCATCGCCATCACGGCCCTCCCGGCTATCGCGGCCGTCGCGGCCGCCACGACCCCCATCGACGTCGCGCCGGTCGCGGCGTTCCCAACCGTCGTCGCCGCCGCGGCCCTCCCGGCTGTCGCGGCCGTCATCGCCATCACGGCGCTCCCGGCTGTCGCGGCTGTCGCGGCCGTCATCGCCGTCGCGGCCGTCATCGCCGGAGACCCCCCAGGCTCTGCCTGCGGCTCCCCCGCCGAACGCGCCCACCACGGCTCGCACGCCGGACGGGCCCGCCAGGCCACGGTGAGGCCCGCGCGCGACGGTCTCGCCGGAGGCGCCCGCGCCATCGCGGCCGTCCGTGGAACCCGGCCCGGAGCGGGTAGGCGCCCGCAGCCCGGGATCATCGGCGAGAATCCGCCGCTGCAACTCGGCCATGGCGGGTGAGGGGTCGATGCCGTGTTCGTTGGCCATCCGTTCACGGAAGGAGCGCGCCACAGCGAGCGCCTCCGGGGTGCGGCCGGTGGCGTGCAGGCCCCGCATGAGCAGCAGCTGCGGCCGCTCCCGCAACGGCTCCGCGACAGCCAGCGCCTCGATCTCCGAAAGCGCCTCCGCGGCCGTTCCGGCTGTGAGCAGCCGGTCGAGCCATTCCTCCCGGAGGTGGCGTCGCAGTTCGGCGAGCCGGGCCACCTCCGGCGCGAACGCCAGCCGCTCCGCCACATCCGCCAGCGGATCCCCGCGCCACAGTGCCAGCGCCGCGCCGAGTGTCACCGCGGCGGCCGCCGGCTCCTGTGCTCGCGCCGCCGCAGCGAGCCGTTCCGCCCGTTCGGCGTCCACCGCCCCGTCCGGAAGCTCCAGCCGATAGCCGCCTGGTTCCCGCCGCACGGCGTCCCCACCGGTGCACCGCCGGAGCCGGGACACGTAACTGTGCAGGTTTCCCACCGCGTTCTCCGGCGGCGTGCCCTCCCACAGCGTCTCGATCAGGTCAGCCACCGGAACGGACCGCCCACCGGCCAGCGCGAGCCTGGCGAGCAGCACCCGCTGAGGCGTGCCAGCGAGCGGAACCAGCACATCATCCCGCCGCAGCTCCACCGGCCCGAGCAAACCCACACTGATCCCCACGGCGCCATTCTCGTCAGCACCCCACCCCGGGACCAGCGCATATCCGGCTAGCTGTCGCCCATACGACGCCGCACCCCGCGGCAGGCCCCGGAACCACCTCACGGGCCCGAGCCGACACGGTTGCGTCCGTTCTCAGGCGGCGATGCGCTGTAGATCTTTGTCGGCTGGTCGTGGGCGCCCTCTCGGGAGCGTTCGAGACAGCCCCGACCCTGCTGGCTTATCAATAGAGGCTCGCTCTCAGCGCATATCCGGTCCGGCCCCGCTTCGCCAGGCCTCACGACGCGGGTGCCGGGTAGCGGAGACCGGACGTGGATCAGGGGTTCGATGACCGGCGACGGCGACGGCGACGGCGGTCGGCGGTCGGCGGTCGGCGGTCGGCGGTCGGCGGTCGGCGGTCGGCGGTCGGCGGTCGGCGGTCCAAGACCGGTGAAGATCCGTCCGTTGCGGTGGTTGCGCATGTGGACGGCATTGCGTGGACGGTGTGCTCGTCGCTGGGCAAGACCGGCGAAGCGACCCGGCCGGCCGCGATGGCTCCTCGGCGATCGCGGTTGACGCTGCCCCGTGAATTCCAGCGTGCGGCACCGGCCTGCCGTCGCACGGAATCACCATCACGTTCACCGGCTGGCAGCGCACGCAGAGACGAATGAATCCCTGTCCGGGGAGACGGGACACGGATCTCGGCTATCTGTGTTCGGCAGACGTGACACCCGCAACGGGTGTCGTCACACCCACTACGGGTGTCGTGTTCTCCGAGGACACATCGCTCTGCACGCCGGCCCTCCGCCCTCCGCCCTCTGCCCTCCGCCCACCGGACGCCAGGGTGCCGGGACGCCAGGGCGCCGGGACGCCGGGACGCCGGGACGCCAGGGCGCCGGGACGCCGGGACGCCAGGGCGCCGGGACGCCGGGACGCCAGGGCGCCGGGACGCCAGGGCGCCGGGACGCCGGGACGCCAGGGCGCCGGGACGCCGGGACGCCGGGACGCCAGTGCGACAGGGCGTACCGTCGGTGCGCTGTGTGCGCCCGCCCGGCGGGCAGACGGGGCCGAGCGATTCGGCACGCACGCAGGGCCCCGCGCGGTCGCTCACGAGTGTCACAGCGGTGCTCGGGGCACACCGTCGGTGCGCTGTGCGCCCCGCCCGCCCGGCGAGCGTGCAGGCGGGGGGCGGGCGATTCGGCCAGCAGGGTCAGCCCCTACGACCAGCCAGCACCACGCAGCCGACACTGAACGCCGTCTCCAAGGGTGGTTACGAATGATTAGGGCGATTGCGTGTAGGCGCGATTAGCGCGCTTTTACCCGCATTTGACCTAGAGCGCATCTGACGGATCATGGTCGGCTCCGGTCCGGTTTCGCTCGGAGCCAGATCATGATCGAGGCGACGGTAACCGTTGCCTCGTAACGG